>JAGGXG010000127.1 GCA_021163175.1 Thermoplasmata archaeon | reverse complement strand
CTCAACCACCATATTTTTATATTATTGCTTAATACACTTTCATGATTAGACCGCCAGTAATAAAAACATATTGCCCTTATTGCCAACGCCACACAGAGCATGTGATAGAGAGAGTGAAGAAAAAGAAAGCATCGGAGTTAAAATGGGGGCAGCGCCGCTTCAGGCGTGTGACGGCAGGCTACGGCGGCTATCCTCGCCCAAAGCCTGAAGGAAGAGAGAAGCCAACGAAGCGTGTTTACCTGCGCTACCGCTGCAAGGTATGTGGCAAAGCTCATCAAAAAAAAGGTATAAGAGCCAAAAAATTTGAGATAAAGAGATAATATGGCATCGCCATTTTATAAAGTAAGGTGTAAGGACTGCGGGAACCATCAGATAGTGTTCAGTAAAGCAAGCATGGTCGTGAATTGCCAGATTTGTGGCGCAGTGCTGGCGGAGCCTACTGGCGGGAAGGCGAAGATAAAGGGAGAGATTGTAGAGGAATTGAGTCATGCTGAAAGAACTACCTGAGAAGGGTGAGCTTGTTGTATGCACCGTTATGAAAGCAAAGGGATTTGGAGCATTTGTAAAGCTTGAAGAATATCCAGATAAGAGGGGTTTTATTCACATAAAGGAAGTCGCTCCAGGCTGGATCAAGAATATAAGAGAGCATGTAAGAGAGGGGCAGCGTATAGTTTGCAAGGTTATGGATGTTGATCCATCAAAAGGCTATGTTGACTTGTCTTTAAAGCGGGTCAACGAGCATCAAAGGCGGGAAAAAATACAACAATGGAAAAATGAACAGAAAGCAAAGAAATTGCTCGAGATTGTATGCAGGGAAGCAAATGTTGGCGAGGAAGAATGCAATAAGATTGCAGAGGCATTATATGAAAAATTTGGGAATCTTTACACTGCTTTTGAAGAGGTTTTGAAAGATGAGAAGATTCTGGAAAAAGAAGGTTTTGAAGGAAACTGGATCAAGGTTTTTGTAAAAACTGCAAAGGAGAACATACCTCCTCCCATAGTTGAGATAGTTGGCTATGTTGAAATGACATGCTATAAACCAGATGGGATAAAATATATAAAGGAAGCTTTGAAGAAACTGGAAGGAAAGTTTGATGGAGTTGAAATAAAGGCAAGATATGTTTCGGCTCCTATTTATAGAATAGAGGTGACAGCTCCCGATTACAAAATTGCTGAAAAGCTAATGAAACAGCAGGTTGAAAAAGCCATACAGTACATAAAGAAGCATGGAGGAACAGCAAGCTTTAAAAGGGAAATAAAATGAAATACTGTTATAAATGCAAAAGATATACTTTAAAAGATGTATGTCCAGTTTGCGGGGAAAAGACCATAAAAAAAGAGCCACCCCGCTTCTCACCACAGGACAGATATGGAAAGTATAGGAGAATGTTAAAAAAGGAGGTAATGAAATGGAAGGGTTTAGGATAAGTGAAGCAAGCGTTGTGTTTTTAAAGAAACCTCGATTGAAAGAGCCAATATTAATAGAAGGGTTGCCAGGCGTAGGAAATGTTGGGAAACTTGCCGCTGAGCATTTAATAGATGAGATAAAAGCAAAGAAATTTGCGGAAGTATATTCAAATGATTTTCCTCCGCAGGTTTTAATAAATGATGATGGAACAATAAAACTTGTAAGGAACGAGCTATATTACTGGAAGGGAAAGGATAAACAGCTTATCATACTTGTTGGCGACTATCAGGGATTGTCGGCTCGCGGCCAATACATGCTCGCCCAAGCTATACTCGACATAGTTGAAAAATATGGAACAAAAATGATTTTCACACTCGGCGGCTACGGAACAGGAGTGGAAGTGGAGAAGCCCCGCGTCACAGGGGCAGCGACACATATTGAGATTGTAAAGAAATTAAAAAAATATGGAGTGAATTTCAAGGATGAGCCAGGCGGCGGCATAATAGGCGCGTCTGGCCTGCTTCTCGGCCTGGGCATGCTGCGGGGAATGAAAGGGGCATGCCTCATGGGAGAGACAGCTGGCTACATCGTCGATCCTAATAGCGCGCGCCAGGTTTTGGAAGTTCTTACTCGCTATCTTGGCCTTGACATAAACTTTGCAAAACTGGAAGAGAAAGCATTGGAAGTGAAAAAGATAACGGAAAGGATCAAAAAGATGGAAATGGCGGCTGAGAAAAGCGAAAAGGAAGATTTGAGATACATAGGATAATGGAAGAAGTAGGAAAGATTATAAGCAGCTCTACCTCAGGCTTTACTTTTTCAGCTAGCCGGGAAGTTAAAAAATTCGATTATGTGTGTGTCGAGCATAATGGACTTGCTTTAGCCCAAATAAAAGAGGTGAGGCAGGATAAAAATGGCACGATTGGAGAAGCTGAAATCATTGGATATGAAAATCGTAAATATATGGCGAGGAGTCCATTTAAAGTTGGTAGCATTGTTTATAAAGCGAGCTATGATGCAATAAAGAAAATAATTGGAATGGAAGATGATGGAATTTACATTGGATTGCTTAAAGATACGAATATGAAGGTTTTTTTATCTCCGGAATCAATAATAAAAAGGCATCTCTGCATTCTGGCAAAAAGCGGAGGTGGTAAAAGCTATGTTATGGGCGTAATTGTGGAGGAGATGATAAAAAAAGGGTTGCCACTCGTTATCATCGACGCCCATGGGGAATATACCTCTTTGAGGCATCCAAATTTCGATAAGCAGGAATTCAAAGCAATGAAAAAATTTGGAGTGAAGCCAAGGAGCTATATAAAAAATGTTGTTGAATTCTCGCCCTTGATTGCAGGGAATAAAAATGCTGTTCCATTGTTTTTGGATGAACTAAACATGGAATTTGATGAAATATTGCAGCTTGTTCCAAAAGCAACTCCTTTGCAACGCGGAATATTGTATGAGGCATATAAAATTGCAAAGGAAGAAAAAAGAGTGTATAAGCTAAAAGACATAATCGAAATTGTAAGGCAGGCGAAAAGCAATGCAAAATGGAATCTGCTTCCGCAACTGGAGCAAATATATGCAACGAAAATATTTTCTCCAAATTATACACCAATAGAGGAAATCGTAAAGAAAAAGAGATGCTCCATAATAAATCTCAAAGGCACACCTCCTCACATTCAGGAAATACTGGTGGCGCAGTTATTGAATAGAATATTCGAAGAAAGAAGAAATGAAAACATCCCTCCGTTGCTTGTTGTGATAGAAGAAGCGCATCGTTATTGTCCGGAGCGTGGAGAAGGAAAAAGCATGGCTGGAGACATTATAAAAACGATTGCCACGGAAGGAAGAAAATTTGGAGTTGGACTCGCTATTATAACCCAAAGACCAGCAAGAGTAGACAAAAATGTAATATCTCAATGTAACACCCATATAATACTGAGAACAACCAATCCGAATGATTTGAAGGCGGTGATTTCAAGTGTAGAAGGGCTTACAAGTTCTGCTGCAAACGAGATACAACGCCTGCCAGTTGGCACAGCCATAATAGCGGGCTTGCCGCTGCAGGCGCCCATTTTTGTTGAGGTTCGTGTTAGAGAAACCCTTCATGGAGGAAAATGATGTTTGAGATGAAGGCAAGGGATGGACTTGCCAGGATAGGCATTCTGGAAATGAGGCATGGAAGCATAACAACGCCCGCTTTGTTGCCAGTTATAAATCCACATTATATGGTGATTGAGCCGAAAGAAATGCTCTCAATGGGGGCTCAGGCTGTGATAACCAACGCTTACATAATTTACAAGGACAGAAATTTGAGAGAGGAGGCATTAAAAAGGGGATTGCATTCACTGCTTTCTTTCAACAAACCCATTATGACAGACTCTGGAAGCTTTCAAATGTATGTGTATGGCAAGCATGACATGGATGCAGACGAAATAGTTAAATTTCAAAATGCTATAGGAAGTGATATTGGAACAATACTTGATGTTTTTTCTGCAGATACGACCTATGAAAAAGCTTTGTGGGAAGTGAATGAGACGATAAAAAGAGCAAGGAAGGCGGCGAAAATAAAAGGAGACATGCTTCTCGCTGCAACAGTGCAGGGAGGCGTTTATGATGATTTACGCTCCAGAGCAGCTAAAGAACTTGCCAAAATCGATGCTGACATATATCCAATTGGAGGCGTCGTTCCTTTAATGGAAAATCAGCGCTTCTTTAAGCTCGCAAGAGTAATTATCGCAAGCAAAAAATTTCTTCCTCCTTCCAAGCCAGTACATTTATTTGGAGCTGGCCATCCAATGATTTTCCCTCTTGCATCCCTCCTAGGATGCGATTTGTTTGACTCATCGTCCTACATAAAATATGCAAAGGATGACCGCCTGATTTTCCAGGATGGGACATACAAATTAAGCCAGCTTGAAGAACTGCCCTGTTCATGCCCGATATGCAGTAAATATAGCATAGATGAGTTAAAAGAAATGAGTAGGGAAGAAAGAACGAGGCTTATTGCATACCACAATTTATGGCAGAGTTTCAATGAAATAAAGAAAGTAAAGCAGGCGATAAAAGAAGGCAGTTTATGGGAGCTTGTTGAAAGGAAGGCAACTCTGCATCCTGCATTGATGGAAGCAATGGAGGTTTTGAAGAAAAATAAAAAGTGGCTGGAAAAATGGGAAAACATAAGCAAAAAAAGAGCTTTCATGTATACTGGAAAATACTCCATACATCGCCCCATAATTTACAGACT
>JAGGXG010000056.1 GCA_021163175.1 Thermoplasmata archaeon | reverse complement strand
TGCAGCCAATTCCATGCAATCCATGCAAGGAAGTTTGCCCAACGAATGCAATAAAAATGGATGATATAAATGACCCACCTCTCATCGATTATGATAAATGCATAGGCTGCTCTTTATGCGTTGAAGTATGCCCGGGCTTGGCAATGTTTGTTGTTCGTGTTAGAAAAGGAAAAGCCATGATAACACTGCCATATGAAATGCTTCCAATGCCAGAGAGAGGGCAGGTTGTTAAAGCCCTGGATAGACAAGGTAATGTCGTTGGCGATGCAAAAGTTATAGCGATAAAGCATGGAAGAACTAATTTGATAACGATCGAGCTTGATGAAAAACTTGCTATGGTTGTGAGAAATATAAGGGTGGAATGAGTAAAAGATGAATAATTTTTCAAGCGTGCTAAACATGGGCAAACAAAATTTAAATAGCACGACAATTGTAACAATATGAAATTGAAAAATGTTGTTGCAATATTGATTATTGCCATTCTATTTATTCCATCGACAATTTCTCCTTTTGAAACAGGAGAGAAAGAGACTGCAAAAATGAAAAGTGAGGCAGAATCTGCAGCAGGTTATGATGGCAGCCATTACTGGGCTTTGCTTGTTGCTGTAGGCGTATATGCATACACACCAGATATGGATCGCCCAAGCATGCTGCGTGCCGTAGATGATTTATATAATACCTTGCTGGTCTCTCCATTCTGGAACAAAAGCCATATTAAAGTCATAAAAGGAGAGAATGCAACGGTAATCAACATCTTTAAGGGATTTGAATGGCTTGCCAAAAATGCGAAGGAAAATGACATCTGCCTCATATATTTAACTACGCATGGTTTTCCAATAATATTTGATTTTCCGCCAAAAGATGAAGCAGATGGCATGGATGAAGCTTTGGCGGCATATCGCGGCTTTCTGCCATTTTCAAATCCATTCAGCTGGGAGCCATTGGCAAATCCTTTTGGAATAATAACAGATGATGAGATAAATTTCATGCTTAACAGGATTCATGCAAAGGGTATTGCCATGATTGTCGATAGCTGCCATAGTGGCGGCTTCAACGACAACTGGAGTTATGCTAAAGGATATGATATGGCGTATGAGATCGGCAAGGACTTGGCGGCTCGCAACCGCGTTATTTTGACTTCTGTAAGGGAAGAGGAAGTGTCATATGGTTCTTTCTTTTCAGATTCGATTATAGATGGACTTAAAGGATATGCTGACTCCAATAAAAATGGCTTTGTTTCAGCAGAGGAAGCTTTTTACTATGCAAGAGATGCAATTTTAAACAACCTCGAAGACATGCATCCCCAAATATTCGATGATTATCCTGGCGAGCTTGATTTAACGAGCGTTGAACTTCCGCCAAGCACGCCAAGCATAGAAGGAAATGAAATTGGAAATACAAATATTAGCTATGTCTACAAACTTGTTTCATATGATCCAGAGGGAGATAGAATAAAATATGAAATAGACTGGGGTGACAGCATTGAAGAAACTTCTTTTTACAATTCTGGAGAAATTGCAGAAGTAAAGCATTCATGGAAGAAAGAGGGAACATATGAGATCAGGGTAAGAGCTGTAGATGAGCACGGAGCCTATAGCGAGTGGAATGAAAGCCTTATTGTTACGATGGCGTATCCGAATCATAAAATTGATCAAAGGCAAGTCAATGAAGCATATGCATATTTGGTTAATGACACAAGATGGCTCGCTCAATCTTTCATTCCGAGCGTGGATAGCATTAAAAAAATAGAACTCGCTTTAATATGCTGGGATAGCGGGGAGATGGAAGTTGAACTAAGAGATGCACTGGATGGAAATATTGTAGCAAAGGCGAGCAAGCAAATAGAGGCAACAAATGACTGGGAAGTTCAATGGATTGGTTTCAACATGGAGGCAAATGTGACATCCGGCAAAGAATATTACATCGTGTGCCATAGCAGCGCCGGCTGGGGGCTGGCGTGGGTGACGAGCAGTTATGATGCGTATAGCCATGGAAAGTTCTATCATTCCCGCAATTCTGGTGAGAAATGGGAAAGTCATGGCATAGATGCCTGCTTTGTTACCTATGGATAACGGAAAGAGAGAACCATGGTTGCATAGGATAGGGCAAATGGAAGAATGATATTGAGTGAGACCAAGCTTGCATCTCCTGAGGCGAAAAGAAATGTGTTGACGAATGTTATGAAGGTGAAATAGATGAAAATGGCAGTTGTGGCATATTTTACTATTCTGTGTTTTCCTGCAAGATGAAGAATTATGGTTACAAGCTCCAGTATTGCTACAATTATTGAAACAGTCATTATTAGCGTAAGGGGCTCCAGTGGAACATGTTCAAAGAAATATATAATTGGACATACTACCGTTATGGCAAACATGGCTGCAGCTATAAATTCAAAAATGGTGAAAGCCAGCAGAATAAATAAAAGCATGTAGATGGCAAGTCTGGCTCTTTCCATAATAACTGATTTTAAAATAATTTAAATTACTTTTTATATTCCAAGCAATTTTATCCCTGCAAGCGTTGCGATGGTTACGATTACTGAAGCAATTAAAACGCCAGCGAAAATGCATGCCATTGATTTTTTGAAATTCAGGCCAAACAGATAGGCTGCAAGGCTGCCTGTCCACGCCCCTGTTACAGGCAATGGAATGGCAACGAATAAAATTAATGCAAGGCTTTCCCATTTCTCTATACTTTTTTTTGTTTTTCTTCTTGTATACTCAAATATTTTATCCATTAAATTATTCCAGAATTTCCATCTCCTGAGGAATCTTTCAACAGGATGCAAAAAAATCAGAATGAATGGAACTGGAAGCATGTTTCCAAGAATTGAAATGAATAGCGTTATCCATAGAGGCAGTCCATTGGCAATGCCGAATGGTATGGCTCCTCTTAACTCAGATACAGGAAGCATTGCAATAAAAAAAACTTTGAGCCATAATGGAATCATTTTACCCGCTCTCCCATTGGCCATTTAGCTATTCCATCCTCAACAACAATATTGCCTCGCATCCATACATGGCGTGGATATATCGCATTCATGCCTTCATAGCAGCTCCATCCACATTTTGAAAGCGGCTTAACTTTTTTCACATCATTTAAATCAACGATAATGAAATCAGCATCTTTTCCAATGGCAATGCTCCCCTTATTTATCCCGAGCAATCTCGCTGGATTCTCGCTCACCATTCCAACCAATCTTTTCAGGCTGATCCTGCCAGTCTTAACAAAATAAAGCATAATGGGCAGCAGGGCGTCGACGCCAGGCATGCCAGCTTTTGCATCCTCGAAACCCTCTTTTTCCTTCATTAAATGGGGAGCATGGTCAGATTCGAGCAATGGAATCATGCCTTTCATGACCATCTCGAAAAGCTTGCTCCTCTCTTCCTCGCTCCTCAAAGGAGGATTAACCTTTCCCATGGCTTCTTTTTTAAATTTACTTTTATATGAAAACATGATATGATGCAATGTTACTCCAAAGCTGACATGCATTTTCCTTAGAAATTTTGCATTTCTGGCAGAGCTAACATGACAGATGTGCAGCTTTGCATTTATTTTTTTATTTGCCTCTATGATTCTTCTAATTGCTTTTTCCTCACATTCCACAGGACTATTCCTTTCATATTCTTCAAGATTTTTTCCCTTTCTGGCAATGCAATCTTTATCTTCAGCATGAACAGCAAGAATAGCATCTTTACTTTTTATTTTTTTGAGCATTTCTTCAAGCAAATCATAATCAACAAAAATTTCATTATCGCCAGACATATAAAGTTTGTATAGATTTGCTTCCTTTACCAAATTTTCTGTTAAACCAGCGTATAGAGCGTAGTCAACATATGACCTGTCTTTTATCCTCCTCAATTTCTCTTTAAATGCTTCATCTGTTACGATAGCTGGCCTATTGTTTGGCATATCTACAACGCATGTTATGCCAGCAAGTAAAGCTGCTTTACTCCCTGTAGAAAAATCCTCTTTGTATTCATAACCTGGCTGGCGAAAATGAACATGGATATCGACACCAGATGGAAGAATCAGCATATTTCCATAATTTCTTGTTTTTCCATACAAAACTTTTTTTATTGCAACAATCTTTCCATCTTCTATTCCTATCGCTGCCTTTCTGAGTCTTCCTTTTATAAATGCCTTCCCCTCTATTACTTCCACATGTTGAAATTGAGAATGCTATAATAAAATTGCGAATCTTTTTGCAATCTTTCTTATCCTTTTCACAAATTTTTCTGCTTTTGGCAATATTTTAATCAATCTGGCTCCTTTGCTTATCCTAAACATCCGCGCGAGACGAAACAATCTAAAAATTCGGAAAGATAACAATGAAATAGGAATCATTCCAATTATATCCGCCCAGC
>JAGGXG010000040.1 GCA_021163175.1 Thermoplasmata archaeon | reverse complement strand
GAAATGAAGAAAAACAGGATACCTGCTTTTGGCGAAGTCGAGGATGCTGTTTCATCCCTGCATGCATTGTATAAGGCTTATGAAAAAAGAGAGGAAGAGAAAATAGAGGATGTTGAGATGGATGAAGAGGGCATAGAAAGAATAATCAGCAATGCCATAAATGAAGGAAGAAGTAGATTGCTCAGCCATGAAGCAAAAGAAATTTTAAGACTCGCTGGACTGGATGTCCCTCCTTTCAGACTCGCCAGAAGCATCAATGAAGCTGTGAAATATGCAAAAGAAATAGGATATCCAGTTGCAATGAAGGTTGTATCTGAGGATATTCTTCATAAAACAGATGTTGGAGGTGTCGTTTTGAACATAGATAATGAGGAGGAAGCCGTAGATGCATATGAGCTCATAATGAAAAACTCCCGTATGCATGTTCCCAAGGCAAGGATAGAAGGGATCGAGATATCAAAAATGCTTCCAAAAGGAACAGAAACCATAATAGGCTCTACAACTGACGCTTCGTTTGGAAAAGTTTTGATGTTTGGGCTTGGCGGAATATATGTGGAGGTATTGAAAGATGTTTCATTCAGAATTGCTCCCGTTTCAAAAAAGGAAGCTGAAAGAATGGTTAGAGAAATAGATTCGTATCCAATACTGGCTGGTGTAAGAGGGGAGAAGAGGAAGGATATAAAGGCGATAGTTGAATCTATATACAGAATTGGCATACTCGTAAATAAATTTGAAGAAATAGCTGAGTTAGATATAAATCCTCTTATCGTATATGAAAAAGGAGCAAAGGTTGTTGATGCCAGAATATTGATAAAGGTGAAAAAATGAAGAATGTATATATTGCTTCGTTGGAAGGTGGAGAGGGAAAAACAACAGCTGCAATAGCAATTTCCTCAAAATATAAAAGCGTTGGATACATGAAGCCAATAGGAGATAATCCTGCATATATTAAAAAGAAGATTGTTGATTACGATGCACTTCTTTTCAGCAATCTGCTTGGATTGCAGGCTGAAAAAATATCTCTTGGAATGCACCATTCAAAGATAATGCACAATTATAAAGATGCTTTGAAAGAGCTTAGAAAAAGATATGAAGAAATTGGAGAAAAAGAAATATTCATATTTGAAGGTGGAGAAAGCATATGGAAGGGTGCATCTTTAAATTTGGATATGAAGAGCGTATGCAATGAATTCGATGCCATGCCAGTGTTTGTTGTAACAGGAGATGAAAATGAGATAAAAGATAAGGTGAGTTTCATCTCTTCTATGGAAGCTTGGATAATATTCAATAAAGTGAAGAATTATGATGAGTTGAAGGAGTTTGCAGAGGAAAATGGAGTTAAAGTCGCTGGATATGTGCCGGAGATAAAGAAATTAAGGTTGACGAAGGTGAGCTATGTTGTTGAAAAATTGAATGGAAAAGTTGTTGCTGGAAATGAAGGCATAGCCAACTATTTCGATGGTGTCTTCATAGCTGCTCTTTCAGCAAGCCAGATAAAACGCCACCCAGATTTCAGGAAGAAGAACAAGCTTATCATTACAGGCGGCGACAGGAGCGATGCCATTGCAGCGTGCATAGAAGAAAACACATCTGCCATCATATTGACGAATAATATAATACCTTCTTCGAATATTCTGGCTAAAGCTGATAAAGCTGGAATACCTCTCATTTCTGTTCGCCCCGATACATACACGATAGCGAGCAGAGTCGAAAAATTGCCCCGTCCAATAATGGCTGATGAGGAAGAAAAATTAAAGGAAATTGAAAAAATGGCAAAGGTGAGCATATGAGGTTGTTTGTTGGTTCATTTGATGAGGAGGAAGTCAACGAGATCGTTGAAGATTTAAGAAAGGCTGGAGTGAGAAGCGATTTAAGGCATGCTCTGGATATTGCTATCGAAGAAAAGCATTATATCGAGGGAAAAATGAGCGAGTTAAAGGAGAAGTATAAGGAGAAGAAAAATGTTATTGAAATATTAAATGAGGTTGAAAACTATCTCGAAAAAGCCCGTCAGGTGATTGAAGAGGGGATAGATGCAAAAGAATTCGAAGAAAAGTTTTTGAATGAAGTTATGCCAGAGAGGAAGGATTTCGAAGATATAAGAAAAGAGATAGTAAAAGGAACAAAATATGAAGAAATTGTTGAAAAATTCGGGAAAGAAAAAACAGAGGAATATTTAGATCACTTCATGTATGAATTAAAATTCATGAGCATGATCCATTCATTGCTTGAGAAAAATGGCGTAGAATACAAAGATGGAAAAATGTATGGGAAAATATCAGAGGATCCGTATATAAAAGTATATGTGGAAGGAGAAACAGAAGATTTACCTCATGAAATGAAGATTTACATAACCAAAAATGTGGATGTATATGCGAATTTGCTTGATGTTCTATATGAAGTGGATAGAGTGGAGAAACTTGTAAAAGAGAAGAATGAATACATGCCCCTCCTTATGATCTCTACCATAATTGCCAAAATAATTGATGGCATCAAAAATAAAATGGATCTGAAGGAATTGATAAACGCCTCCAGATATTTCAAGCAAAATGGGGATGAGATCTTTTTGACGGAAGATGCAATAAATGAGATAATAAAAACGCTTGAGAAAGGAGAGATAATCAGGATAAAGAAAGGGAGGGTCATATTAAAAGAGAAAAAGAAAAGGGGTTAACTTAGAGAGAACATATATAAAAAAGAAAGCATTATAAATGCATGATAAGAAGAGCTGCTGCTGCTGGCACTTTCTATCCATCGAGCAGAGAAGCCTTAATAGAGGAAATTGAAAGAAGCTTTGTTAAGGGATTTGGAAGATTGCCAAATGTAAGGCATGGAACTGGAAAAATTAAGGGAATCGTTGTTCCGCATGCAGGCTACATATACTCAGGATATGTGGCGGCCATGGCGTATGGCGAGATGGCTGAAGATGGCTTTCCTGGCAGGTTCATAATAATTGGCCCAAATCATACTGGATATGGCTCACCTGTTTCTTTGATGAGTACTGGAGAGTGGGAGACGCCACTGGGGCGCGTTAGCATCGCCAGAGATGCAAATAGATTTGTTAAAGGGATAATAGATGATGATGAGCTTGCCCATCGTTTTGAACATTCAATAGAAGTGCAGCTTCCTTTCCTTCAATATCTTGGTAGTTTTGAATTCATTCCAATCTGCCTTGGAATGCAGGATTATGAGACGAGCATTGAAGTAGGAGAAATAATTTCTGAGGATAAAGATGCAATAATAATAGCAAGCACAGATTTCTCGCATGTTAGCTTTTCAAAGTTTCCGAGCGAAGAAGATATAGAAAAAGAGGTTAGGCAGCGAGATAGAATGGCAATAGAGAAAATACTTGCTTTAGATGAAAAAGGATTGATTGATGTGATTGAGGAAGAAAACATAACGATGTGTGGCTATGGGGGCGTGGCTGCCATGCTGCATGCTGTTAAAAAAAGAGGAGCAAAAAAGGCAAGGCTGCTAAAATATGCAACATCATATGATGTTGAACCCGGCACCTACTGCGTTGGATATGCTGCTATAGTTGTGGAGTAAGACGAATGGATAGGCAGATGATGCGATGATAGAAAATTAAATAAATTGTTTTTGAAATGTAATTTATGAAAAAGGAATTAGATGAGGCGAAATTGATAAATGATGTAATAAGTAAATTTTTTAGAGATGAATTCAGCAAAGCATCTTTAGTGATGGATAATTTAAAGAAAGTAATGGAAGAAATGAAGAAGAAATATGGCCTGAATGAAATTTATTTGACAGATACGTTATCTCGGATCGTAGAAAAAGGCTTTTTAGATCATTTGTCCTCCTATTCTGAAACATTGAAAAAGTTTCGAAAAGCTCTGTGGAACTATTCTGATGGAAAAATAACTGAAGAAGAATTGTATAAAGTTGCGAAAAGATCAATTTCAAAAAGCCTCTCTACCAATACAAGAAATGCATATCAATGCTGGGTTTTGTTGGCTTTGTTGAATTTAATAAATGGTAGGATTTTTGACCCTTATTACAAAAAGTATCTGGATGAATTACCTAAAAAATCACGGTATGTTTCTTTGGTATCTAAAAAGGATGAAGATGAAATAAGACCAAATTTCATGATAGATGTTTCAGGTAAATTCTTTAGTGTATTTTATGAAGGACCTGGAGCCATTAGATGGAGAAACAAGGAAGAGAGAAATTTTGCTTATATAATAGAGAAGTATGGTTATCGTTCCAAAAGACCAGATATAATGATTTATTCAGAGAAAATAGATAACATTTATGACCCAAATGAAAAGCCATTTCCAATTCGCAAAAATCCATTTATGGCTATAGAATGTAAAGAGAGAGCTGATTGGTATAGAAAAAGAAGGAAAAATGGAGAAAAAGAATCAGATATTGTAAAGAAATACAAGCAAATTTATGCCCCGGAAAATTATTTTCTCGTAAGCTGGGAGGAAACGCCGGAAAAAATTTGTGAGGAACTTGAAGCTAATGGCATCATGTGTCTAAATAATATAGACTTCAACAGAGGTAAACTAAAAGATATTTCAATCCACTTTACTCCATAAATCTATTTTTTCAATATGTGACATACTCACTACTATTTTCCGTTTCTATT
>JAGGXG010000066.1 GCA_021163175.1 Thermoplasmata archaeon | reverse complement strand
CTATTATTTTTTCCAATATAAGATGTAAGGTAATGTTTAAAATGCCTGGAAAAATCCCGTTTTCAGTTTCAATACCATTAAATAAAAACCCATATATCAAATTCGTTAGATTTTCTTCTAGTTGCTCTTCCAATTTATTCCATTCAGCGTCTGTGGAGGGTATTTTACTTATTAATTTGGAGACATTTCCAATGGCTCCCGCATTCTCTATTCTTTCCTTTATCCAGTTTTTGTTGAGATGCACTTCTTTTCCATCAATGGTAATTACAGGGGCAAATGGCATCGTAACAAAAGTTTTTGATACATAAGCTGTTTCAGGCGGCGACGTGCCCACGCATATCTCTCCGCCGAACGGCAGGCCTATTATTGGCTCCCATTTTGCAGTGAAATTGTATTTATATCTTTTCTCCAAAATTTTGTTTAGTTCTCTTGAAATGTTTTCTTTTAATCTTTTATCAAAATCTTGTGTCAGTACATTCATTCTATAATCTTTGCCACATAGAGATAATAAAAATTGAGATGCCAGATTCTCTGCAATTAGCTCTCCGTAACTTTTATGATATTGTTTAATGCCCAATAACCAATTGAATATTGCTTTTCCCAAATCTCCTTGGGAGTTAATGCCTGCTTTATTCATCACGCTATCAATTGTTTCTTTTGCCAGAGTATAATTAAATTCCTTTGGGGTTACAGAAAGCAAAACAATGAGGGCTTCATCTGCTGTCTCGCTTCTTTCTCTTTCTATCTCACTTTCCGTAATGGGGTTGTTTATAAAAGCGGGAAGAAGTATAACTCCAGATAGAGATACCATCACTATGAAGAGAATTGCATCATGCATTGCAGATATGCCTTTCCTATTCATTTTCCCTCCATACAGTTACTATTAATTTCCCATATTTTACATCTCCCTCAGCTAGTTTTATTGCTACTTTCATAGAAACACTCATCCTGTCTCCTTTCGCCTTTTCTCCTATCATTTTAAAATCTGATACAAATGGGGAAGATATTTTAATGGAATAATTGTAAGAAGAGGGTTTGCAATATTTTCTGATGTTTTCTTCATGTTTAACCATGTATTCCCATTTTTCTTTGTTAATCAAAAGTGGAGCATCTGTTAGCGGGCTCTCTGCATTGGTCAATTTAAGGGCAATGTAGTGTGCTGCCTCCGCGAGTTCTGCTGTTTTCAATTTTTCATTGTGGGCCATGTAAACGTTGGCAAACATTGCAAAAAAGAGAGCAAAGCCTATCATAACGATTATCAGAGCTGGCAAGGATGTAAATTCTTCAGCAACACCCTTTCTATCCCCAATAAATTTCATGTTTTCACCTGACTCACAATTAAGACACCAATTCTATCAAGAGTGCCATCATCTTTTTTGAAATATATGTACGCTTTTTCGATGTATAATGGCCTGTTTGGATCTATGCGCAGCGGACGAATGGCAAGCTCTTTTGATATGCGATTCAACTCGCTCGCAATATAATTTTCCACCTCTGGTTTTTCATCATATGAAAATGGATTTTCTGCATCTCCCATTTTACTTGAATCCCCATTCTTGCAAAATTTTTGACAGAGCGAACTATATAAATCATCTCCATTTCTCCATCCCACACTACCATTATATATGGATGGCTTTACGAGAAGAGTGGCTGTAGCAAATAATTTCTTATGAATGTTTCCATCATATCTTATTACTCTTACGTATTCTGTTGAAAGATATATGCTTGCTTTTTTCAAGTCAATCCAGTATAGGGTGGAGTTAGGATATGTTTTTAAATCCATTGAAGCGATTTCAGATGCAAGATTGAGAGCAAGTCTTTTTGCCTCCGCCTCCTTCTGCCAATCATTGTAAAAAGTTATGCTGGCTATTGAAGCTATTAGAATGGCAGCTGCTAATAAAAGAGCAAGCTGGCTCAACAGCCATGATATTATTCCGTCGTTATTCAATCTTAACAAGTTTTTCTCCTCCGTTTATCAATTCAACTTTTATGCTTTTTCTCCCCCCATATATGACCGAGTAATCGAATTTTGCATCTGAAAATGAACTAATATTTTTCCCCCAATCCATCAGAATATAATAATGATTTTGCAAAGCTTTGTCATGGGAACCAAAAACAATTTTCTTCACGCTGCTGGGAATGTCTACTTTCAACGTTATGATTGTTTCTTCTTCCCCCATTTCATATATTCTCTCAGCCTCATCAACAATCTTTTTGGTCTCCTCTATCGCCTTCTTTTCTTCATATTCCTGCCATAAATGATGGATGGCAACAAACATGCCCGCTATCGCCACCGCCGCCGCAACACCAGCCACAGTATACTGAATGGGCAATCCCAGCACGCCTTTTTCATCCTTTTTTATATTGCCGCATCTCATTTCCTGCTTACATTCATCATGTAAGTTTTTACAGCTGTTGCAGCAATCAACGCTATGCCGATAAAACCAACAAATCCTGGAGAGATGACCAATCTTTTGTATCCCTCAAGCAATAAAATTGCTATGAGAAATGCAAGGAGTCCGCCAACTATGCCTGTTATCTCTATTGGAACCTCTATTTTTCCCACCTTTACAGTTGCCTTTCTTCTTTCGAGTTTCTCAAGTCTCCTTTCTATATCAAGAATAGCGTTATCATAATTCTTTGCTTTTTGCTCTGATTTCCTTATTGATATGATTGGCTCCTTTGTTTCCTTGCTTTCAATTCTTCTTTCTTTCACTCTATTTTTTAAATCCTCTATTTCATCTTGTAATTTTCTAATCAATTTCTCTATATCTTTTGGTAAATCTACTTTCCTGTTTTCTTTTTCCTTCATAATTAAATGGGAGCTCTCAAAAGACTCATTGGATAATCTTCTTTCTATTGCATCAAGCCTTTTTTCAAGGCTTTCTATACTCTGTTGCAATCTATGAAGCCAGTTACTCATTTCCTTTATTTCTTTTTCATTGGTTTCTGGTTCTTTCTTCTTCATTTTTCCACAACCTTTATTGCATTTTTTTCAACAAATGTTTTATAACATCTTCCTGCAGTTACTCTTATACTCACATATCCCTCACTCCTTCCTTTCATATGGGGGGTAAAATATAATGTAGCCTGACCATTTTCATCTGTTTTCCCTGATGATGCATTTCCAAGCCCAATTATTACAATATTCGCCCTCTCAATTGCTTTTCCATCCGATTTTACTTCAACCTGTATTTCACTCATTTTCTCATTCTCTATTACCAAAGGATCCCATTGCACATCCAGTTCTCTCGGATAAATACATTGAGACGAAAGGAAATACAAAACCGCTGAAAGAGCCACTCCACCAATCACTATGGAAACTACCATTTTTAGAGGCAACCCGATAACTCCTTCACTGTTAAATCCTTCCATTTAACCAGTTCTTGCTATTATAACAAAATTATCTTCCTCATATTTATGGTAACCAGGCGCAGTCACCGTTACTTTCATGCTATCTGTATCCTCATTTGCATCAAGTTTTACTCCTGAAACCGTTATGGTTGCTATTCCGTTTCCATCTGTTTTGCCCGAGCCTGCGCCGTGCGCGCCAGTAAGAGTAACGGAAGCTCCTTTAACAGGATTGCCTTTATCATCTGTAACCTTGACCTTTACTTCAAAATCTCCAACGGGCAGTTCATCTTCTCCCGATGATGTGACTCGTTTAAGATTTCCATCGGTTCCGTCTACGGAAACACATTCCACGGATAAATTGCCTTTTGTTTTCGGAATCATCGCTAAAATAGCAGCAAGAACTACAGCAGCTACTACAACAATAATTATTAAACGCATTGGAAGCCCTTCTATACCTCTCTTATCTCTTATGAAACCTCCCCACATTTTTCCACCGGCTTAATAACCGTTATAGATTTAAAAATTTTTCTTCAATGTTTAATTATACGCATCATGGAAAATTATAAAACTCCTGCCTCCACTATGGCAACCCATCCAAGTTCAAAAAGTGTTGCCAATATTGCTGGAATGGCAGCTTCTCCGCCGAAAAGAGATGCAGACAGAATCATGACAAGCCCCTCATTTTTAAAAGCTGCAAACATTGAATAAGAGATGGCATCCCTCTCTCCAAATTTTTTCATTACTTTTTTGACGAGAGCCCCACTTCCAATGGTTCTTAAAGCCATTAAAATCGAAAGTATGGCAAGTATTTTGGCATCAGTTAAGAAAAGATTGCGGTTTGCCCCAATTATGGGAAAGATAACAAAGAAAAAGAAAGCATTTATCACTTCATTTGAAACATCTTTTTTCACAAACCTCGATAATAGCATGGGAAGCAATATAAGGAGAGCGACGCTTTTGAGCAAATCGAAGATGCTGACGAGCTTTGCAAGGAAAATGTAAATGAGGAATGGCATGATGAAGATGGCGGCAATATAGCTTAAAACGAGGGCAAATAAGGAAAGACGCTCATTCCCGCCTGCAATTCTTGTTAGAGGAAGCACAGCCACGGCTGGCGGGGCGGCCGCCATCGCCACCATGCCGCTGAAGAAAATGGTGTGGCGGAATGGTATGGAAAATGCGAGGATAACGCCTGTGAGAAAAATATAGTTTATCGCGAGGGCGATTCCAACCTTCTTTTTATCGAAGTCGGATAGTTTAAAGGATATGTTTGAAATTGATAGGGTCATGGCTATTATTAAAGCAACTGTTGCAATTTCATTTCCATATGGAACCTTGCCAACAATAAAGCCAGATACTACAGCTATACCAACAACAAAGGTGAAGCTCGATAAAAATTTCATACAGTTTCCACGCTTTTGATTTCAGGTATTTTTTCCTTCAAGTATCGCTCCACTCCATTTTTTATGGTTATCTGTGCATAGGGGCATCCATGGCATGTTCCAATGAGGCGAACTTTCACAATACCTTTCTTTTCATCCAACTCAACAATCTCTATATCGCCACCATCCGCCTGGAGCATTGGTCTTATCTGCGAGATCACTTCCTCCGCTTTTTCTTTAAGCATGTTGTTAAATAATTCCATCTTAAATAATTTGCCACTGCCTAAATCAAGATAGTAAAATTTATATTTCAAGCTTCTATAAGTTTGAATAGCGGGGTGGGGTAGTCAGGAAAACCCGTCGGGCTCATAACCCGAAGATCCGTGGTTCAAATCCACGCCCCGCTATTTCTTTTTCAAAAAATAAATAAATGAAAATTGCATTTTAAGGCAGGGCCCGTAGCTTAGCCAGGTCGGAGCGCTCGGCTGATAAGGGCATGTGAACCCTTTATAAAAGGGCTTTACAAGGCTTGTAGAAACCGAGAGGTCCGGAGTTCAAATCTCCGCGGGCCCATCTCGTTAAATTTTTAAAACAACCACCTTTTTTACCTTGGTGGGGCGCGTGGCCTAGCCAGGATATGGCACTGGCCTTCTAAGCCAGTGATCGCGGGTTCGAATCCCGCCGCGCCCGCTAAACATTTAAAAATGCTGGAATATTTTCTATCAGGGCTCGTGGTCTAGTG
>JAGGXG010000142.1 GCA_021163175.1 Thermoplasmata archaeon | reverse complement strand
TTTCAATTTTGTCTATGGTTATGCTATCAATATCTATCCCCTTATATTTCTCCCTGTACATTGGAACTTTCATCGCATATTTTAAAATGCGACGAAAAGCTTTTCTTCTATACCTTTCTATTGCTTCCTTACTTTTCCATACTCTATTCACGTCTGTGAGATAATATTTTGCAACTTTGGCGAGGGTGACAGGATTAAGGAAAGGATTCATCAATTGCTGAATAGCCTGCCATTTATATTATTTTTTGCCCTCGGTAACATTTCTTAAATCAATTTCCATTCCTACAGAAATGTGCTGAATTTCTTGGAATAAGCAGGAAAAATTCTCAGGATTTTTTCAACCACGACGAGATGAACATCCACCAATGTTACTGATGTTGCTCATACACCATCTTTGAAATCTTTTTCCATGCTGTCTTATTTTGTCCTCCTCTATAACCAACGATAATGCCAGCTGCCTTATTTGCCATTTTGCAACATTGCTCGATATCATGTCCTTTCAAAAACATTGCCCAGAAAGTTGCTTTAAAAGCATCTCCGGCTCCAGTTGGATCAATGGCTTTTTGCGGAACTGCTGGAATTTTCTTTCCATTTCTGTAAATCATGCATCCTCTTTTCCCCATTGTAACTATAACTTCCTTCCCCTCAAGCCTGGCTATCTTTTCCAATTTTTTTAGCTCGAACTCATTGCAAAAAATAATGTCTGCATGTTCCATAAGATAAAGCAATTGCTCCTTTTTATATCTCGGTATATCCTGACCAGGTTCAAATGAAAAAAATTTTGCATAAGATGCCATTTTCATCGCTGCCATTGGATGACTCGGAGCTATATGGAGATAATCGCTTTTTACAGCTTTTATCCTATCCATGTCTTCAGATGCCCCCCAGTAAAAATATGAAATTTGCTCTTCAGCGTTAAAAATGAAAGCCCGAGCCATTTTCTTGCTACTCCTGTAAACATGCAGTTCAACATTGCTTCCCTTCAAATGCTTCTCATATCTTCTGCAATCCTTTCCAAAAGATGAAACAAGCCTGCAATCCAAGCCGAGTTGCGCCGCCCCATAACATATGTTGGCGCCGCCTCCGCCATAGTGGCGAGAGTAATTTTTTATGAATATGGAATAACCTTTCTGAGGATGATACGGAACGTCGAATATGTAATCATACGCCGTGTGTCCCAAAACGCTCAGCTTCATATATTGAATATAATCAGGTTCATTGAATCCTGAGTTGTGCTTTCATTTCCATATCCAATGATTTTTATTTCATGGGAGAAAAACGCTGTTTCATCAAATGTCCATTCAAATGGTGGTTCTTCATCAGTATATTTCAGCTCGTCGTCAAAATAAAATTCAACTTTGGTTACATTATTTGCTTCCACTTCCACATCAATTTTACCTATGACTATCGTTTTTCCAAGCCTTGATGGCATTATTTGTTTGCCTCCTATGTAAATATAGCCTTCATATGGATATTTTATTCTCACCCTTGGAATATTCTCTCCTCCATATCCTCCAATAACGAGTGTCGGATCTCCAAACAATTCCCATTCTTCTATCACTTTATAATCATGTTCATCTTTCTGGAAATGCATTTTGATATAATCCTCTTTTGCTTCATAGAACACATCTCCCAAAAATTTCCCCTTTTCGAAATGCTTGCAGAAAAGGACATCCATCTGTCCGGATAAACCTTTGTCACAATATGAGCCAACATATTCCCATGATAATGCTGTTGTTGCGAATGTTGCTACAGCCCCTCCAGAACTGCCGACCAAACTCCATGCAAGAGTCGTTCCCTGATCAAATTGCCCCGTCTCACATGCATTTAAAATGACAACTGGAAGCCTGTCCACATTTTTCATGGAACGAATGTCAACAACACTGAATCCAATCCATGTATTGAAGCTTTTTGGCGGATGCGTCGCCCAGCTGAGCCTATTTCCATGACCTGCGAAGTTGAAAAGCAACTCACCTTTATTGAATTCCTCAATTATGGAATTTTTTGAAAGATTTCCCAATGATACATAAAGCTTTGTTGCTGAGAATTCTTTGAGATATTTAAGGGAAGAATTTTTTATCTGTTCTCCTTCAAACACTCCATCGTTGTCATCATGGCTGTCGCCGCCGCATACCACTACTCTGTCTGTCCAATCTTGCATGTAAGCGTTGTTCTCATATTCCATTATTTTATTCAAAACAGTGTTAAGCTCGTTTTTATTGCTGCATGCAAGTCTGCCAACATACACATCTGGATATAAATCAACATCATCTGTATTTCCTTTATATTTATACTCTCCATATATTCCATTGTTGTTCGTATCCCATGACAAAAATTGCCCATTGGCATCGTATATGTCAGCATAGTATAGGTCACTTACAAATTGGCTTTCCTCTCCATCATATACGTGTGTGTATCTTACAGGAAGTATATCTGCAGAGCCAACCAGCATAACATATTTTATTCCATCCTGCTCAATTTCATACTGTATGAATCTTTTTATTCTTTCTGCATCATCATTCCCTAGCATAGCTTCCGCCTGCTGTATGGAAACAAGCTTTGTTCTTATTCCATGCATTTCCTTATGCTCCACCAATGGCTGCAAATAGCTGAGCCATTGGTCTGGGGCTATTATAAGCAAATCGTAGTTGGAAGCAGTGAACAATGGCTTTGATGGCATGCTGTAGTCAACTTTGATGTCAAAATTTCTGGAATGCATTATTTCATTTCTAACGGCATTGTAACGATATGGATAGAGATATATGTTTACAAATATAACATGCTTTCCGTCCTTTATTCCAGCTTTTATGCTGTAGTCATACCATTTCTCAGGAT
>JAGGXG010000025.1 GCA_021163175.1 Thermoplasmata archaeon | reverse complement strand
CTCCAATACGTTTTTATTTTGGTAGATTGGATGAAATCTTCATTTTAATCGTGAATTTTTCGACAATCCCAAACAAAACATAAAGCTTAATAATTGAAAAAAGATTTGTTTTAGATGGATATAATATCATTTATAGCAGGGTTAGTTGTTGGCATAGTTGCCGTTTCCATAGCTGTTGAATTTGCATGGAGGAAAAGTTTTCCAGAAAAAACCTGCAAGCTCGTTAAAAACTGGAATTTGAATGAATTGCGCTCCCCATCTATTGTTGCTGAAAGGCTTGAGGTGGCGCCGCCGAGCGAGGCAAAAGTGGTGGTGGCGACGCCAACGCCGCACGCCAAGAATGCAAGGGAAAATCCCGATGCTGTGCACAATTTTGCTTTTGGACTGAACAAAGCATACATTTTTGCAGGGAAAATAAGGGATGGACAGATTGCGGTTGTTACTGGAGATGAGGATATAATAAAGGAGCTCAAGGAAAAATTCTATGAGTTATGGAGGAAGAAAGAGGAGATAAAATCATTCATTCCTTCCGAGGGAAAAGTCAGGATAAGAGGAATTGTGAGAGCAGTTTTTCCCTACAGAGATGGCTATCTAATGCGTGTTTCATATGAAAAAGGAGTTGTGGGCGTGCTGCTTAAGGAGAGAATGGATGTTGAAGGAAGGAGAGTCGAGATAGAAGGAGAATTCACAGAATATCCATTTATAAAGCCTTCAAACATTACATTACTTGATTAAATGAGTATACTGATAAAAGATTCGAAAATTGTAACGCAGGATGAGAAGCGACGCATCTTGCATGCTGATGTTTATATAGAGGATGGAAGAATAGTTGAAATAGGGAAAATAAGCACTGAAGCCGATTTTAAAATAAAAAACCGCATTGTTATGCCCGGGCTAATAAACATGCACACTCATGTTCCAATGGTTTTGCTGCGTGGTTATGGCGATGATTTGCTACTTGAAGAATGGTTGCAGACGAAGATATGGCCAATTGAAGCAAAATTAAAGGAGTGGCATATTGAAATTGGAACAAAACTTGCCCTCCTTGAAATGATTGCTACAGGGACAACAACATGCAACGACATGTATTTTTTTGAAGACGTTATTGCAAGCACGGCAGAAAAATTTGGAATGCGTTGCTACGCAGGCTTTTCTTTGATTGATTTCGATACCCCAGAAATGAAAAGAGAGAAACTTGTTCCGTGCTGCGAGGAATTCCTGAAAAAATGGAGTGGTAGCGAGCTGATAACGCCTGTCATAGCGCCACATTCAACATATGCATGCTCTCCTGAGACGCTCCAAAAAGCAAGGGAATTGCAGGAAAAATACAATGCATTTATTCATATTCATTGCTCCGAAACGAGAAGCGAGGTATATGATGTGCTGAAAAAATATGGGCGCCGCCCCCTTGCGCAAATCGCCGCCCATGGCTTGCTTAACGATAAAACGATGCTTGCCCATTGTGGATGGATAACAAAGGAAGAGGTGAAGGAGATAGCAAGAGCGGGAGCGACAGTCGTTCATAACCCTGTTAGCAACATGAAACTTGCGACAGGTGGATATGCGCCGTTGCCAGAGTTATTTGAAGCCAAAGCTGTTGTTACGCTTGGAACAGATGGAGCCGCAAGCAATAATAAGCTCGATATGTTTGAAACAATGAAGTTTGCTGCCCTGATACATAAGCATCATCGATGGGATGCAACCATTGTTAAAGCTCAGCAAGTTTTGGATATGGCTACAATAAATGCAGCAAAGTTTCTGGGTTTAAATGCGGGAAGCATCGAAGAAGGAAAGATAGCAGATGTTATAACACTTGATGCGAGAGCTGTTAATTTGATCCCGAGCCACAACATAGTTTCACATATTGTTTATGCATCAAGCGGCTTCAATGTTAAAGATGTCATAATAAATGGAAAAGTTTTGCTTCATGATGGAAATTTTGTAAGCGTTGATTACGATGCCATAATAGATGAGGCAGAAAAAGCAAAAGAAGATTTGGTTGGGGAATGATTATTCTTCATTTTTCAGAATTTCTATTAGTTTATCCCTTAGAGTGGATAACTCATTCTTTATAATATTCCAAACAATATCATAATCCACAACAAAATATCCATGAATCAGGCGATGTCTCATACCTACAACCTGAGACCATGGTATTTCCTCGTATTTCTGTTTTATCTCTTCAGGAATTCGATTTGCTGCTTCTCCTACAATCTCAAGATTTCTAACAACCGCATCTTTTGTTTTTGAATCTTCCATAAATTCATTATATGAAATACCAGTAGTATATTTCTCGATCTTTTCAGTAGCTTCCAGCATATCCATGGCAAATAGTTTCCATTTTCTTTCAGACATAAACTAAATCCTCCTTCACACTTTCCCATAATAAGTGTTTTTGTTTTATGGATTTCAAAGTTAGCAAATCAACTTTTGCATCAAGCATCTCTTCAAGCTCATTCCATAATTCAAAGAATTTAAAACCAATTGGTTCTTCAATCTCAACCAAAATATCCACATCACTTTTTTTATTTTGCTCATTCCTTGCATAAGAGCCAAACACTCCCAGAATTCTCACACCGTATTTTCTCCTCAACTCTCCATTATTCTCTGAAAGTATCCTTTTTATTTCCTCAAGTGTTTTCATTCAAATAACCTCCTGCTTGCAATATTTAATCCCACCAATTATTCTTTTTCTTTTATAAGCTTTCCATCTATTAATCTAATAGCCGGTATCCCGGGTCCTACAAACTTTATATGATTTGGTTCAATGTTATACGTTTCATATAAGTACAAATAGGTACAGACTTTTCCAGAATCATCTGTTAAAAAGTAATAGAAATGTTTATCATATGGAGTAGCATACATTTATGCAAGGAGTAAATATAATAAAATGGTT
>JAGGXG010000055.1 GCA_021163175.1 Thermoplasmata archaeon | reverse complement strand
GCAAAGGTTGAGAGAGATCGCCAGATCAAAGGAATAGCAAAAATGCTGCAAAGCAAGCTTGACATGCCTCTTGGAAGCGGTTATCCAAGTGATAAAAGAACAATAAATTTCATAAAGGCATGGATAAAGAAATATAATGAGTTGCCACCATACACACGCCATTCCTGGGATACGATAAGGAAAATAAAAAATGAAATGACGCAGAAAAAGCTTGGAGAATATTAGGTTCTCTTTGACTTTTATATTTATATATGCTTCGCATATTCCTATCATGGACATTACAGTAGTAGGAGCAGGATATGTTGGTTTGACAACTGGAGTCGCTTTTGCAGAGCTTGGAAATAACGTCAGGCTTATCGATATAGACAAGGAAAAGATAGAGAAGATAAGGAAAGGAATTGCCCCAATATATGAGGAAGGATTGCAGGAAATGTTGCAAAGGAATATGGACAGAATAAAAGCGACAACAACATACAATGAAATAGATGATATTGTTTTCGTATGCGTTGGCACACCTTCGTTGCCAGATGGCTCCATAAATTTGAGCTATGTTAAGGAAGCTGTTGAAAATGCTGCAAGGAATATGGAGGAAGGTATCATTGTAATAAAAAGCACTGTTTTCCCTGGAACAACTGAAAAAATTTTACGCCCCATTGCTGAAAAATATTCAAATAAGATAAGTCTGGCAATGAATCCTGAATTTTTAAGAGAGGGAAAAGCGTTGCATGATTTCATGCATCCCGATAGAATTGTTATAGGAGCAAGAGATGAAAAAACTGCAGAAATGCTAAAGGAGTTATACAAGCCAATAGATGCTCCAATTCTTGTAACGAATCCTACGGTAGCAGAGCTCATAAAATATGCAAGCAATGCATTCCTGGCAACGAAGATAAGCTTTGCCAACGAGATTGGCAACCTTGCAAAAATGCTTGGAATCGATGTATATGAAGTGATGAAAGGTGTCGCCATGGACCATCGCATCTCCCCGTATTTTTTGAACGCTGGCGTTGGCTTCGGCGGCTCCTGCTTCCCGAAGGACTTGAAGGCTTTGAGAGCTGGTGCTAAAAAGCTTGGATATGATATGCGTTTAATTGATGCTGTTCTTAAAATCAATGAGGAGCAACCTTTACGCCTTCTGAAAATTCTTGAGAAATATGTTGAGTTGGAAGGGAGCATCATTGCCATACTTGGGCTTGCTTTCAAGGCGAATACAGATGATGTGAGAGAAAGCAGAGCGATTCCAATCATAAAGGAGTTGTTGAAGAGGGGTGCCAAAATAAAAGCTTATGACCCAATGGCCATGGAAAACATGAAGAAAATTTTTCCAGAAATAGAGTATTGCAATAGCATCGAAAAAGCGATTGAAAATGCAGATGCATGCCTTATTTTGACTGACTGGAAGGAATTCGAGGAAATAAACTTCGATGCCATGAAGAGAAAAATTGTTATAGAGGGAAGGAGAATACTAAAAAATAAAGAGGGCATAATATACGAGGGTGTATGCTGGTAAGGGCCCGTAGCCTAGCGGATAAGGCGGCAGCCTTCGGAGCTGCAGATCGTGGGTTCGAATCCCACCGGGCCCGCATGCTTTTTAAGATAAGATTTTGGAAGCACCCCCCGTTTTTTGGCATGTGCCGTTTTTGCCCTGATTGGGTCCTCGATGTTGGGGTTTTCCACGGCTTTTTTCAAATCTGTTTCTATGATGTGAAGATAGATGCCCGTTGTTTTTATGTCGGCATGGCCGAGCAATTCCTGAACGACCCTTATATTTACACCTGCCCTAAGCAGGTTTGTGGCGTAGTAATGGCGGAGGCTGTGAGTATGAAGCCAGGGCAAGCCTGCTTTTCTTGCTGCTGCCTTAATCATGGCACGGAGGCGGGCGGGCGTGAGGCGGCCTGATGGCGTGGTGAAAAGGGCCTTTTTGTCGGTATTGAGGCGATGATATTTTATGTAGTTTTTAAGCGAGGGAACATTTTTGCCGTATAAAACCTTGGCAGGGAGAGGCACATATCTTATTTTGTTACCCTTGCCTTTGACTATTATCATCTGATTCTTCCAGTCAATGTCATCGAGGTTGAGATTGCATAGTTCGCTTGCTCTCAATCCAGACATGCTCAGAAAATAAACGATGGTGCGAAGCATCTTATCATTTATTACCTTCAGGAGTTGTTTTAAATCGGATGTTGTTGGAATGCGACGGGGTTTGTATTGCTCTCTATATTTTTTGAATTTTGTTTCGAAGCCACGAAAACGCATCCAGCGATTCATTGATTTTATGTAATGATTCAATGAATGCGGTTGTCTGCCAGCCTGTATCCTTTCTGAAAGGAAAGTGAAAAACTGCTGTTTTATTGTTTCCTCATCTGCCATCAGATCAATGCCATTGCGGGCGAGATATTTCAGATACTTTATGGTGTTTTTTACTGTTGACATTCCAAGCTGCTGAATTACGATTGCATGATCCATGAACTCTTGCCATGTTTTTTTATCCACCATCTTTCCACCCGCAAACTGGACATTCATCACCTATGAAAGAACAATCGTGGAAGCCACAGCGAGGGCAGAAAAAGCAGGCAGTCATGGTGGTGCCTCCTGCAATATTCCTATTTCCCTTTCAACAGCCATGCACAATGCAAGAGAAATATCGTATTCTATTTTAGAACGGATTGCTTTTCTATTTCTTGTGGGAGGTAGCCTCCATTTATTGCCACTTGCTATGTTATGAGGAACATAAAAAATCGGGAAATGCCCCCAGAAATATCTGCTTCCCACTCTCTTATGCGATTTTCCAAATATCTTGTCAAAATATTTCACTGCCCCCCCTCACATTCTCTACAATCCAGAATTTTGGCTTTAATATATCTATGATTTCCTTTGTTTTCAATGCAAGTGTTAGATCTGGCTCTTTATTTGTTCTACTCCACGGCATGCTTTCTTTTGAGAACTCATCACATGGCGGAGCAGCAAGAATTATATCAAAATACCCATATTTCATCAAATCTTCCGCTTCTATTTCAAGAATATTTGCACAGATTGTCGGGTTGAACTCAGGATTAATATCAAGAGTTATTACCTCATGTCCTCTATCCCTGAATGCCTGACTGAATCCACCTAACCCTGAGAACAAATCAAGAACCCTTATTCTCTCACCTCCTCCTGCATTTTCAGAATCAGGTCGATTTTGTCCAGGATGCGGGGCGAGAGCTTCCATGTCAGGGCAAGCTTGCCTGTGATGCTGCATTGCCGCCTGCCTGCCTCTTCGATGAGGCCGTATTGCATGAGTTCGTAGCGGCGAGGGCGGACTTTGTTCGGATCGGCATATTGCAGCACTTTTGTGATTTCCCAGTCTGTTGGGTATTGTCCGATGCTGTTGAGATCACGGATTGCCTTGAGGACTTCGAGCTGGCGTTTGCCCAGACGTGGCAACTCTTCATAGAAGGAGAGGAGGCTTGTCTGGCGGACATCATGCTTAACATGCATTCTTTGCATTTTGCACCTCCTTTAACAGCTCTTTATTTTCGTAAATGTTGCCGATGACTTCAATTTCACAACCCCCAATATCCCAATACTCCAATTCAGCTGACAGAGTATATATGAAAGAGCCTTCATCCAATGCTGGCTCTAAAAAGAATGATGCATTCTTGAAAACAACTTTTGCGATTTTTATGATTTCAATATTACCATCAAAATCCTCGTCATAAATTTTAACTATATCTCCTTCATAAATTTCTTTTCCGTTTTTGTCTTTTAAACCCGTATATTGCATAAGGATAAATCTCTGTAGTTTATTTCCACTAAAAGAAAGCATAAAGCCACGCTGTGAATAAAACATTATGCGATATACTTCACCATTTATCCATTCTATTACACTAACTGGTAACAGCACTTTTTTCTCTTTATCCCACACTCTAAACTT
>JAGGXG010000076.1 GCA_021163175.1 Thermoplasmata archaeon | reverse complement strand
GACACATCTGGATTGTATCACGCTGAACTCATATACTGGGAGAACTATTCATTCGCTGATGCCAACGACTATGGCATTGTGTATGTGAGCACAGATGGTGGAGCAACCTGGAGAGAAGCTGGTGGAACAGCAAGCACAAACTCTGGAGGCTGGATGGAGCATACAATACAGCTCGACCCATATCTGCCAAACGAACAGCTGCTCATAAGATTCTCATTTGTATCAAATGAAACAGGAACAGATGTAGGCTGGGAGATTGATGACATAAGCGTAAGAGCATGGCAGGATTGTGTTGCACCAACAACAACTGCAATACTTGATCCACCAGAGCCAGATGGATGCAATGACTGGTACACAAGCCCAGTTACAGTAACACTTGTAGCAGATGATAACCTCGAAGTTGATGCAACATATTATAGCATCGACGGCGGCTCATGGATTAAATACACAGCACCATTCACAATAAATGTTGATGGCGAGCATACAATAAGCTATTACAGCGTTGATGGTGTAGGAAATGTTGAAGAAACACATACAGTAAGCTTCAAGATTGATACAACAGCTCCAACAGCAAGCATAACATATCCACAGGCTGGATACATATATCTCATGGGCAGACAGCTATTCAAGAATCCATTGGGCGGAACATTCATCATAGGCAAGATGACATTCCAGGCCGATGCAAGCGACGCAACAAGCAAAGTGAAGAACGTACACTTTACAATTGGCGATGCTGAATACGATGATACAACATCACCATATGAAGTATTCTGGAACAACTTTGACTGGTTACCAACCAAGTACACTGTAACAGTAACAGCAACAGACAACGCATGCAATACTGGCTCTGGAGACAGCCTAGACTTCACACACTGGCTATAAAGCCACCCCTCTTTCCCTTTTTTATATATTGATAAAAATTAAATAGTCGTTTTCTTTTTGATTCCATGAAAACGAAAATATTGATTTTATCGATAATAGTTCTTCTGACAATATTTATTGCTGGTGCTTTTATTTTAAAGAACCAGAATAATGAGCATACGAAGGCAAAAACCATTGTTATGGATGTGGGTGAGTATCTAAATGATGGTATATATGAAAAAAATTATACTACACATGAATTTCATTTAGAGTATCGCTCCTTAGATCCAGGAGACATACTTATTATAAAAGATAAACTCATTCAGAAACCGAGATATGGCTTTGATGATGTTACAAAAAGGAATGTTACAAGGCTTACGTTAGGAAAAAACACAACATGGCCCATTGTTATATATGTAGACAGAGACGTAACAAATAAATATGAAATGGGAGACTTGATAGAAATAAAATTGCATATAAAACATTATGATTTTTACGAGGAATGGAACAATGCTACCTGGCATATATGGGGAGAGTTTCCAAAAGAAGCCATAATTGATGGAAAATATAGTGGAGAGATCATAGTTCCTGCAAATCAGGTAAAAAAAGTGGGTTAAATCTTCAAAAAGAAGACAAGCTTTAACAAAATTTTTATATTGTAATGCATTAAATAATTATGAAATGGAAAAATATATTGGTGGGGGTTGTGGTAGCATTGTTGTTGCTTCCCATTTTGCCAAATAATGCTGCAGATACAACACCACCTCAAATCAAAAATGTTAAAGCCACTCCGAATCCTGCTATACAAGGACAATTTGTTACAATAGAATGCATTGTTACAGATGATGTTGCAGTTAATGTTGTAAAAGTTTTCATAAAATATCCAGATAACTCAACTGCGAATTTAACAATGGCAAAATCAGTCAATGGAAAATACAGAATAAAACAATTTTTTGATGTGGTTGGAACATATGCGTATCACATATGGGCAAACGACACAAGTGGAAATGCAAATAAAACTGCCAATAAAATATTTATTGTGCAGCAAGATGATTATCCTCCACAGACCATATGCAGTCTATCAGGAGAGAAAGGAGAAAACGGCTGGTATCTTGGAGATGTAAAGGTATCTTTGTATTCATATGATAAAGGGACAGGTGTGAAATGCATATATTACATGCTCGATGAATCGCCATGGTTGATATATCATACATCATTCAATGTAATTGGAGAAGGAACCCATGATTTGTATTTCTATGCAGAAGACTATGCTGGAAATAAAGAAGATGTAAATCATATCCAGATAAAAATAGACGAAACTGCGCCAACGACACAATGCCAGCTTTCTGGTTACAAAGGTAATGATGGCTGGTATATAACGAATGTTACAGTAACATTGGTTGCAACAGATGCAACATCTGGAGTGAATAAGACTTTTTATAAGATAAATAATGGAACATGGAATGAATATACAGAGCCATTCGATATAACAGAAGATGGAGTGTATACTTTATATTACTATAGCGTGGATAAAGCAGGAAATGAAGAGGAAGAAAAAACAAAGACAATAAAAATTGATAAAGCCATGCCAACTGTAACAATAATAAAGCCAAGAGAGGGATATCTTTACATAGAAGATAGAGAAATAATGTCAACTGTTTTCGGAAACACAATTATAATTGGAAAAATAACAATAGCAGCAGATGCTTCCAATCATGAATCTGGAATAAGCAAGGTGGAATTTTGCATTGATAATGTTCTGCAAGAAAGTGTTACACAGCAGCCATATGCATGGCAGTGGAATTATCTGGCCATAGGAACACATTTGATAAAAGTTATTGCATATGACAACGCTGGCAATTCTGCAAGCGATGAGATTGTAGTAAAAATATTTAACATATGATGTTATACAATTGATGAAAATTGTACCAGACACATCAACGCTTATAGATGGCAGGATAACAGAATTGGTTAAGCAGGGAAAAATTCAACGAGCAGATGTTATAATAGCCATGGCAAGCCTTGCCGAGCTTGAGCACCAGGCCAACAATGGAAAAGAAACCGGCATAAATGGACTTAACGAAATCATTGAATTGCAAAATTTAAGCAAGGAGGGCAAAATAAATTTGCATTTTCTGGGAAATTATCCGAACAAAGAAGACATAGATGCGCATAGAATAGATGCAATAATAAGGGATTTAGCTGAAGAAACAAGAGCAATGCTTGTGACTTCCGACAGAATACAGGCAATGGTTGCCAGGGCAAAGGGAATAAAAGTGCTTTATCTCCCACCATATCATGAAGAAGCACCATTGAAGATTTTGGATTATTTTGATGAAGAGACAATGAGTGTGCATCTGCGGCAAGATTGCAAACCAGTTGCAAAAAAAGGAAAGCCAGGCAACGTTAAACTCGTTGAAATAAACAATAAAAAGATAGACGAGAAAGAATTAAATGCGATGACCCACCAGATAATAGAATATGCAAAAAGAGATCCAAACAGCTTTATAGAAATAGAGAGGAGAGGAGTTAGCGTAGTCCAGCTTGGAAACATGAGAATAGTTATAGTGAGGCAACCATTTTCAGATAAATTCGAAATAACAGCAACCCGCCCAATAGTGAAGCTTGGCATCGAAGCCTACAATCTTGATGAGGAGCTGATTTCTCGCCTCTCAGATTACAACAGGGGCATCCTCATATCGGGGCCGCCTGGCAGCGGCAAAACAACGTTTGCGCAGGCGGTGGCGGAATATCTCTATGGCTTGGGCGCCGTCGTTAAAACAATGGAACAGCCTCGCGACCTGCAGGTTAGAGATGAGATCTCGCAATATGCCCCGCTTGAGAAAAAAATGGAATTGACAGCTGACATATTGTTGCTCGTGCGTCCAGATTATGTTGTTTTTGATGAGGTTAGAAGAGGAAATGATTTCAAAATATATGCTGATATGCGACTCGCTGGCATTGGTTTAATAGGTGTTACGCATGCAAATCGCGCCATCGATGCCATACAACGCTTGATTGGTAGGGTGGAGCTTGGAGTCATTCCGCAAGTTGTTGATACCGTAATACACATAATAGGGGGCGAAGTAAAAGAAGTGCTCGAGCTTGATTTTACAGTCAAAATACCATATGGAATGGAGGAAGCTGACCTGGCTCGCCCTGTCATCCTTGTGAAAGATTTCTTTACCAAAAAAACATTATATGAGATATATAGCTATGGAGAGCAAGTCGTTGTCATGCCAGTTGGAGAGGAGAAGGAAAAAAATCCATTGAAAAGGCTTGCTGAAAAACAATTACGCCACATCATCAAAAGCTATGTCGATGGAAACGTGGATGTGAAAATAAACAATGGCACGGCAACGGTATATGTTGAAGAAGATGAAATACCCCATTTGATAGGCAAAGGAGGCAAGACGATAGCGAAGGTGGAGGCGGAGGCGGGCATAAAAATAAACGTGCAGCCTTTAATGGAATCTGCCATAACTCCAAACATTGCAAAAAGAAAGAAAGAAATTGTTTTAAAAGTGGGAAAAAAACATGCTGGAAAGGAAGCAAGCATAATTCTGAATGGCGAGGTTATTTTCTCTGGCAGTGTTTCAAGCCAGGGAGAAATAAAAATAAAGAGGCAAAGCAAGGTTGCTAAGAAAATAATCGAAGCCATAGCCTCCGATATTTATCCGATTGTGAAAATAAAGTAAGCAATAAAATCGATAATTTTAAAATCCTACCTTATATTCTATTTAATGGGAATAGAAGAAATAGTTGCAAATTATGATAAAAAAAGCATTTCCATAGCAACAGCCTGTTCCCATTCAAGTTTGCAAATTTTCAATGGAGCAAGGAAGGAAGGATTGAAAAGTATAGGGATAGCATTTAAAGAAAAGCCAAAGTTTTACAATGCGTTTCCTCTTGGTAAGCCTGACGAGTTTTTTATTGTTGATGATTACAAAAAAATAAATGAAAATGCAGAATATTTTCATAGAAAGAATGCCATCATAATTCCACATGGCTCATTTGTTGAATATCTTGGCGCGGAAAATTTTTTAAAGCTCAACATTCCAACTTTTGGAAATAGAGCTGTTCTGGAATGGGAATCTGACAGAGAAAAAGAGCGTCAATGGCTGGAGTCAGCTGGCTTGGACATGCCAGAAATTATTGAAGACCCAAAGGACATTGACAAGCCAGTGATAGTGAAATATTATGGGGCGAAAGGTGGAAAAGGATTTTTCATAGCAAAAGACTACAAAGACTTCAAGAAAAAAATAGATGAAAGCAAGCCACACATAATACAGGAATTTTTAATTGGCACCCGTTACTACATCCATTATTTTTACTCTCCTATAAAAAAAGATGGTTACCGTGTTGGAAAAGGAAGTTTGCAGTTGCTATCCATAGACAGAAGAGATGAAACCAACATAGATGAAGCCCATCGTCTCGGCTCAATAACAGAACTGGAAGCAATGGGAATACAGCCAACGTTCATCGTTACAGGAAATATCCCAATAGTTTTACGCGAATCATTACTCCCAAAAGTATTTGATATGGGGGCAAGAGTTGTCAAAAGATCCTATGAGCTTTTTGGCGGTATGATTGGTCCATTTTGCCTGGAAACAGTTGTAACAGAAAAATTGCAGTTCAGAGTTTTTGAGATATCGGCTCGCATTGTTGCAGGAACAAATCTCTTCATTTCGGGAAGCCCCTACAGCGATTTGATCCAGCCTGGCTTATCCACGGGGCAGCGCATAGCACAGGAAATTAAATATGCAGCTGAGCATGATATGCTTGAAGAAATAATAACATGATGCATTTGATACTGGCAGATAGCGAGCTCGAGCTGAATCCATGGAATAAAAGGGAGTTGCTCGATTCCAGCATACACCATAAAATTATGAGGAGAAAACATTTTTCAATGCGGCGCGGGCGCCCCGATATAGTCCATTTTTTTCTTGTGGTGGCGATGGAAAGCATTTTGAACAAGGCTGGATTGCTCCGAGTTTATGTTCACACAAGGAACAATAAAGTTATATACATTGCTCCAGAGACAAGGATGATAAAGAACTACAATAGATTCAAAGGACTCATGGCGCAGTTACTGAGGGAAGGGAAAATTGCATCTGATGAAAGACTGATATGGGTGGAAGAAAAGGGATTGAAAGAGCTTTTGAATGAACTGGAAGGAAAGAAGATATTGTTTACGAGAAAAGGAAGGAAAATAAATGCTGCGAGATTGCATGAAGAGATGGAGAATGATGTGATATGCATAATAGGTGGCTTCCCTTCTGGCTATTTTTTAACAAAAGGACTGGAAGACATGGTGGATGCTATTGTTTCCATATATGATGGCATGCTCACAGCATGGAGTGTTGCAATGGAGGCCATAGCCGCCTATGAAAGATTTAAATTCGGATGAGCATATAATTCTGTGGAGAAGATAGCGAAATTCTGGGAAAAGAAAAACAATGTTGTTAGATGTAGGCTATGTCCTCATAATTGCATAATAAGAGAAGGGAAGCGTGGATTGTGCAGGGTGAGGGAAAATAGAAATGGTAAGCTTTACACACTTGTATATGCTTCCTGCTCATCTGCAAATGTTGATCCAATTGAAAAGAAACCATTATTCCATTTTTATCCTGGCAGCCTGGTTTATTCTCTTTCCACTGTAGGATGCAATCTCAAATGTTTGCACTGCCAGAACTATTCAATAAGTCAAGCATTGCCTGAAGAAGCTTTTTTGATTGATATACCACCAGATAAAGCTGTTGAAGAGGCTTTGAAAAGCAGCGATGGCATTGCTTTTACATACAATGAGCCAACGATATGGTGGGAATATGCCTATGATACATCAAAGATTGCAAAAAAACATGGTTTATATACTGTTTTTGTCACAAATGGATACATAAACGAGGAGCCTTTAAAAGAGATTGCTCCGTATTTGGATGCTGCAAATGTTGATATAAAAGCCATGGATGATGAGTTTTATCGTAAAATAGCTAAAGCAAGATTGCAGCCAGTTTTGCAGGCTGCAAAATTGTATAAAGAGCTGGGCATCCATTTAGAAATGACATATCTTATTATTCCAACAAAGAATGATGATGAAAGGCAAATCAAAAAATTCATTGAATGGGTTTTAAATGAATTTGGTGATGAGCAGGTTGTGCATTTCACAGCTTTCTATCCAGCATATAAAATGATGCATATTCCGCCAACCTCTTTAAAGACACTCATTAAAGCATATGAAATGGCAAAGCAGCATGGCTTAAAATATGTCTACCTTGGAAATGTTCCTCACGGCGAGTATGAAAACACATATTGTCCAAAATGTGGCAATCTGCTTATAGAAAGACATGGCTTCCATGCTCGCATAGCTGGAATAAAAAATGGAAAATGCAGCAAATGCGGAGCAAAGTTGCCAATTATAATTTAAAAGAAAAGAAAGAGAAAAAGAACTTCAATAGCAGATATATGAATGGAAATTTTTCCAATTTCCATGTTATTCCCTTTGGCATTGAAACTACTGTGTAATCAGACCATGGACTTTCTAATCCATTTACATCTTTGGCTTTCACTCTTATCTTATATGTTCCTTCTTCCTTCCATGCATGACTTGCATTTATGGTTTCTCCAGATTTAAATGGACCAATCCACTCGCTTGTTGTGTTGTCTCCCCAATCAAACATATAATATACTTCATCACCATTTGAGTCAATAGTGCTTGTGGTATATGTATATTCTCGATTTATTTTTCCATTAGCTTCACCTTGTGGAGGAGATGGCTTATTTGGTGGGGTATTCTCTACTTTTATCAGCCATCCTTGTGTATCGCCGCTTGTTGGTCCTGTTCTTGCGGCAATTATATAACCTCCGTCCATAGTCGCCTGAATATAATATCCTCTCTCCTCTATGTCTTTACTTCCAAATGTTTGATTCCATAACATATCTCCATTTTCATCTATTTTAACAATCCATATATCTGCAGTTGGAATATTTACTCCATAATTTTTTGTTATGCATAACAGGTAGCCCTCCGATGCTTTATCCATTCCCCATAATCTATCTATTCTGCTTCCTCCATATGTTTTATTCCATATCATTTTTCCGTTATCATCTATTTTCACAATCCATACATCGCTATTCTTTCCATATGAATAAGTAAATCCTCCGAAAATGTAGCCTCCGTCATTTGTTTCAAAGCAATCTCTTGCATATATCCCATCAAATTTATCTCCACCATAGTGTGTTTGCCATATCATGTTTCCTTCATCATCTATTTTCATAATCCAGAAATCGCCATAGCCATTTACTTCACACGCGCCTCCCATTATATATCCTCCGTCTATTTTTGAGATTGCCCTTAACACATCCCATCCATAGCTGTATCTATATATTTTTTTCCATTCCACATTTCCATTGTATCCTATTTTCATTAGTATGCCATCATAATCATTCTCACCTATTTTTGTGCCCCCTATGCATATATAGCCGTCCTCAATTGACATTATTTTATACAAGAATGCCACATCATCATATTCCTTTATCCATTCTGTTTTTCCTTCATGATTTATCTTCCAAACATATCCGACATATTCGCCTCCTGTATCTATCCATCCACATACAATGTAG
>JAGGXG010000113.1 GCA_021163175.1 Thermoplasmata archaeon | reverse complement strand
TTGCCTATGATAGGAGGCGAAAAAGATGCCAATGTATGTAAAATTTGAAGTTCCGGAAGAGCTCGTAAAGAAGACTTACGAAGCAATAGAAAAGGCGAGGGACAGCGGTAAAGTAAGGAAGGGAACAAATGAAGTTACGAAGAGCGTTGAAAGGCAGGAAGCAAAGCTTGTTATAATGGCTACAGATGTCTCGCCAGAAGAAATTCTCGCACACATGCCGTATCTCTGCGAGGAAAAGGGTGTGCCATACACATATGTGCCATCCAAGGAGGAGCTTGGCAGAGCGGCTGGCCTGCAGGTGGCGGCGGCAAGCGTAGCCATCGTTGATGGAGGAGAGGCGAACAGCATGGTGGAGGAAATTATTAAAAAGCTTGAAGAAATAAAGGGTTAAAATGGAAGGGATACCAGCTGAAGTTGTGGCGATAATAGGAAGAACCGGGATGTGCGGCGAAGTTATACAGGTTAGAGTGAAGATTCTCGAAGGCAAGGATAAAAACAGGGTGCTTACAAGAAATGTCATGGGTCCAGTAAGGCTTGGCGATATTCTCATGCTGAGAGAAGCTGAAAGAGAAGCTAAGAAGTTGAGCGTGAAATAATGGTGAAGTGCTCATTTTGCGGAAAGGAAATAGAGCCAGGCACAGGCATGATGTATGTGAAAAAAGATGGAAGCATACTTTATTTCTGCTCTAGCAAGTGTCGCAAAAACATGCTTGAGTTAGGAAGAGATCCAAAAAGGGTTAGATGGACTGCATATTATAGAAGATAAAATGGAGAGAACATTTGTTATGATAAAGCCAGACGGCGTGCAGCGCCGCCTCATTGGCAAAGTTATAGAAAGACTTGAGCAATCTGGTTTAAAAATTGTTGCCATGAAATTTTTGCATGTTTCGAAACAGCTTGCAGAAAAGCATTATGAAATGCATAAAGGAAAGCCATTTTATGATGGCTTGATAAAATACATTACATCTGGCCCAGTGGTGGCAATGGTTGTGGAAGGCTTAAATGCCATCGAAAGAGTTCGCATGCTAGTTGGAGCAACAGATCCGCAAAAAGCAGCGCCTGGCACAATAAGAGGCGACTATGCACAGCATATTGGTCGCAACATAATACATGCAAGCGACGCCAAGGAAACAGCGGAAAAGGAAATAAAATTGTGGTTCAGCGAGAATGAAATCGTGGATTATTCCATGGCTGATGAATCATGGGTATATGAGAAATGAATGTTATAGAAGTAAGGGGCTTAACAAAAGTTTATGGCAATGTTGTCGCTGTTGATAACATTTCTTTTGATGTAAGAAAAGGAGAGGTTTTTTCTTTACTTGGCCCCAATGGAGCTGGAAAAACAACAACCGTTGAAATCATAGAAGGGATAAGAAAACCAACAAAGGGAGAGATAAAAGTTTTTGGAGGAAAGGTGGAGAGAGCAAAAGAAAAGATTGGTGTGCTTCCACAAGAATTCCAATCAATGGAAAGACTCACAGTTAGAGAAACTTTGGAATACTTTTCAAGTTTTTATAAGAAAAGTATGGATATCGAGGAGCTTATAGAGATGGTTGGGCTGACGGAAAAGAAAAACACACTTTACAAAAATCTATCAGGCGGGCAGAAGAGGGCGCTTGGCGTCGCCATAGCTTTAGTCAACGACCCTTCTTTAATTTTCTTGGATGAGCCAACAACAGGCTTGGATCCCGCCGCCAGAAGAAATTTGTGGAAAGCCATAAGAAAGCTTAAGGAGGGAAGAAAAACAGTTTTTCTTACAACGCATTACATGGAAGAGGCGGAATATTTGGCTGATAGAGTTGCCATAATGCATCATGGAAAAATAATAGCCATAGATGAGCCTTACAAACTCATTGAAAAATATGGAGAAAAAACCAGAGTTATAATAAAGAAGATCGATAGCGAGGAAGAAATGGAAATAAATGATGAAAGAGAAATTGCAAAAATTATAGAAAAGCTGAAAGAAAAAGGAATAAAATATGAGAGAATAGAGATAAAAAGGCCAACTCTGGAGGATGTATTTCTAAAACTTACTGGCGAGGGGCTAACATGAGAGCAAAAGCAATAATTGGTGATATAAAAGCAAGTGTAAAAAACTGGTATCGCAATAAGGCAGCTCTTTTCTGGACTCTTGCCTTTCCAATTTTGCTTATTTTACTTTTTGGAGAAATTTTTTCAGGAGGAAACGAATCATACACCATATATATTAAGGATATGGATGATTCAACGCTTTCTCATGCCCTCATTAACGCTATGAATAATATAAGTATCATAAATTTGCAACCCATAGGAAAAAATGCAGACGTAAAGGAATATGCAAAAAAGCATGCTGTTCTGGAAATTCCCCATGACTTTCAAAATGCGATTTTTGAAGGAAAAAGATGTAATCTAACTCTCTATCTGGATCCATCGAAAGAGCAAACTAACTCGGCAATAAGAAGTTTTATATCTGGCATTGTAAATGAAATAAATCTTCGCTTCAACAATGCAAGCATTATTGTAGGATATGAAGAAAAATATGTTGTAGAAGAGCAATTCAAATACATTGATTTTTTCATTCCGGGCATAATAGGAATGACCATAATGACTTCTGCCATATACGGAAGCATTGAGATAAATGTGAAGTATCGCAAAAGAGGAATGTTAAAAAAATTGCTTACGACGCCATTGCAAAAAGGAGAATGGATTCTTTCTAAAATGATTTACCAGCTCATGATAAGTTTCATCTCTACAATTGCCATAATTGCTGTTGGAATAACAGTTTTTCATTTGAAAGCGAGCTTCAATTTTACTTCCATTCTTATAATAATTGCCGCATCATTTGCATTTACCGGCATAGGAATGATTATTGCAAGATTCGTCAATGAAGAAGAAACAGCTGATTCTGCTGCATCTGCCATCACATTTCCAATGATGTTTCTGGCTGGCACTTTCTTTCCCCTTGAAATCATGCCTTCTTTTTTACAAATCGTAGCAAAGATCCTTCCTCTTTATTATGTCAATGAAGGCTTAAGAAATGCGATGATTTATCACGATGGCAATGCAGCAATGCTAAATGCTGTTGTTATAGCAACTTTTGCCATAATTGTATTTGGAATAGGCGTTGTATTAACAAACTGGAAGGAAGAATAAACCCAAAATTTATTTCCTCATTTTTCATTAACCAATATGAAAATATCAAGCGTTGAGGAAATGCGTTCTTTAGATAAAAAAGCAATGGAACATGGAATAAAAGATGAATTGCTTATGGAGAATGCTGCCCACGCATGCTACTTTGTTTTGCTCAGGGAAGTTGGAATCGCTGGAAAAAAATTTGTTGTTTTTGCTGGCCCTGGCAATAATGGGGGTGATGGCTTAACGCTTGCTCGAAAAATTCATTCAATGAATGGCATTGTTAAGATATATTTGATGGCTGAACCATCAAAATATAAAGGAGTAGCTTTGATGAATTACAATATTGTTAAAAACATTGGCATCGCTATCCAAAAAGCTGTTGTTAACGATGAGCTAATTGAGGATATTGAAAAAGCAGATGTTGTTATAGATGCAATGCTCGGAACGGGCATATCAAGAAATGTTGAAGGATTGTATAAGGATGTTATAGATGTGATAAACCAGCATGCAAAAAAGGTTTTCAGCATTGACATTCCATCTGGCATCAATGGAAACAATGGAAAAGTTATGGGAGCGGCAATTAAAGCAGACTATACGGTAACATTTGGTTTGCCAAAAATAGGAAATGTTTTTTATCCTGGCTACGAGCATTGTGGTAAGCTCTATGTAAGCCACATATCATTTCCCCCTCACATATACAAGCATATTAAAATGGAAATAAATGAACCCATGCCATTACCTCCTCGCCTCAAACATGGGCACAAAGGCAGCTTTGGAGATGTTTTATTCATAGCTGGAGCTTCACGCTACTATGGCGCCCCATATTTTGCTGCGATGTCTTTCCTTAAAGCTGGAGGCGGCTACGCCCGCTTAGCTGCTCCTTCTTCAATCATTCCGTTTTTGGGGGCTGGTGGAAGCGAACTCGTTTTTGTTCCAATGAAAGAGAAAGATGGCTCCATGGCATTAAAAAATGAAGAAGAATTGGTTGAGATTGCGGGCAAAAGTGATATGCTCGTTGTTGGATGTGGGCTTTCCATCAATGATGAAACAAAAGAGTTGGTGCGTAGAATTGTCGAAAAAGTTGATAAGCCAGTTGTCATAGATGGAGACGGAATAACAGCGGTTGCGGAAGAAAAAAGCTGCCTTAAGAAAAGAAAGAATGCAACTATAATAACGCCCCACCCGGGCGAGATGTCACGCCTTACAGGAAAAAGTATATCAGAAATCCTTGAAAACAGAATAGAAATTTTAAGAGCTGCAACCAAGGAGCTTGATTCAATAATTGTGCTGAAAGGCGCGCACAGCCTTATAGGCTATCCAGATGGAAGAATATTTGTAAACATGACAGGCAATTCTGGCATGGCGACTGCTGGAAGCGGCGATGTTTTATCTGGCACAATAGCAGCAATGCATGGCATAGGCTTTAGCATTGAAGAGGCTGCAAGAATGGGCGTATTCGTTCATGGTCTCGCTGGAGATATTGCTGCAATGAAAAAAGGCGAGGATGGAATAACGGCTCGAGACATAATGCAAAGTTTGCCGGAAGCGATGAAAATGTTGCGAGAGAATTTCGATGAAGTCAGGCGGAGATATGAAATAGAGGTGATATGATGAAAGCTTGGCTGCTATATGAGCAAAAGCCAATCGAAGAGAATCCACTTGTTATGGAGGAAATAAGCAAGCCGGAAATTGGAAGCAATGATTTGCTTGTAGCCATAGAATATTGCGGAATATGCAGAACAGATTTGCATATTGCAGAAGGAGATGTGCCATTGCATAAAAAACCAGTCATTTTGGGGCATGAAATAGTTGGAATTGTTGAGAAAGCAGGAAAAGAAGTTAAAAAATTTGATGTTGGAGATAGGGTTGGGATATCATGGCTTAATTATACGTGTGGAAAATGCAAATATTGCAAAAATGGCAAGGAAAATTATTGCATAAATATAAAGAGGACGGGATGGGATGTCGATGGCGGGTTTGCAGAATATACAAAAATAAACGAGGATTTCGCTTTTGATTTAACCCGAATGAAAATTAGCCCAGCAGATATGGCTCCATTGATGTGCCCGGGCATAGCTGGCTATTTTGCCTTCAAATTGGCAGAAGCTAAAGAAGGAAGCAACCTTGGTTTGATTGGATTCGGACCGACAGCATATTATATAACGAGAGTTGCTAAAAACATGGGAATAAATGTTTTTGTTAGTACGAGAGGCGAAGAGCATAAAAGAATGGCAAAAAAATATGCAAAGTGGGTTGGGAATATAATGGAGGAGGAAATGCCTGAAAAGATGGATTCAATAATATTTTTCCCTCCTGCTGGCGACCTGGTTGAAAAAGCTCTGGAAAATCTGGAGAGAGACGGCGTGCTTGTTTTGTCTGCTGTTTCAATGAGTAAAATTGAGATAAAAGATTATACGAAGAATCTATGGGGAAGGAGCATAAAAACATTGTATCAGGTGAGGCGTGACTATGGAAATGAGTTTTTAAGGATGGTAAATGAAATGAATCTCACCATTCCAAAAAGAATTTTCAAATTCGAAGAATTGCAGGATGCAATGAAAATTATGAAGAGAGGAGAGTTCAAAGAGTTAAACGCTGTGCTTGAAATATGATAAAAATTTGTTTTCCTCAGGGCAAACAATTCGAAGATTACTATGAATTAAGATGGCGTGTTTTAAGAAAACCATGGAATCAGCCAAGAGGAAGTGAAAAAGATGAATTGGAGGATAAAAGCATACATATTATGGCATGCGATGGAGATAAAATTGTGGGTGTAGCGAGATTGCATTTTAATAGCAAGGAGGAGGCGCAGATAAGGTATATGGCAGTTGATGAAAACTATAGAAGGCGTGGCATAGGAAGCACGATGCTGCAAAGATCGGAAGAAATAGCAAAAGAAAGAGGGGCAAGCCATATAGTATTAAACGCAAGAGAAAATGCAGTTGGATTTTACGAAAAAAATGGATATAAAATTGTTGAGAAAAGCTATGTTTTGTTTGGAGAAATACAGCATTATAAAATGATGAAAAAGCTGAGGTAAAAAAGCCACAAATATCCATCTCATACTTCCACTGCTCTCAAATTAAGGCTTTTGTTCCAATCCACTTTCTTTTGCCCCAGCTTTTTCATTACTTATATTTGATGGGTAGAAACATATTCCTTCACAATACAAAGGGAAGAGTTAAATTTTAATTGATATCGCATTTAGAATCATGAAAATAACCTTTATCCAGTGTGGAGGGACAATAGACAAGGACTATCCAAAAAGAAAAGGAGGATATGCCTTTGAAATAGGAGAGGCGGCGGTTAAAAGAATAATGAAAAGGTTAAAGCCATCTTTTGATTATGAGATAATATCCGCCATGAAGAAAGATAGTCTGGATATGAATGAAGAGGATAGAAAGAAACTGCTTGAGATATGCAGAAGTTTGGATAATGACAAAATAATAATAACCCATGGAACAGATACAATGCTTGAAACAGCAAGAATGCTAAGCAATATAAAAGATAAGAAAATAATTTTGACGGGAGCTTTTCTTCCAGAAAGATTTTATGAATCAGATGCTCCAATAAACATAGGGGTTGCCATAGGAGCAATGCATTTCATAGAGGATGGGATTTATATCGCCATGTCGGGAAGAGTTATTCCCTGGGAAAAATGCAAAAGGAGGAAAGATGGAAGATTTGATTATCAGGAAGCTAGAGATGGAGAAGGAACTTGAGGAGCATGTGCATTTATTATTCCTTTCATCCTAAATTATTTCTGTGGTTTATATACTGCTTTGAGAGCAAATGGAGTTATTAAAGAAGATATTATTACAAGCAGGATTGTGGCTGCCAAAATTTGGTGGGCGAGATTTCCCCATATTCCCATTGATATTTCAGTTGTTGCCACAATCAATGCGACTTCCATACGTGGCATCATACCTATGCCAACAGCGATAGCCTCTCTATTAGAAAATCCGTTTATCCTCGCCCCCACACTGCATCCAATGATTTTTCCAGCCAGAGCAAATGGAATGAAGTATAATATAAGAGTGCCAACGCCTTCCAATGCATTGAAATCAAAGCTTGCTCCAACCCATACAAAGAAGAGAGGAATGAAGAAAACATCACCAATTTGATGAATGAACTCAGAAATTCTTCTCCTCTGGGGAACCATGCTGAAAAGCAATCCTGCAAAAAATGAGCCCGTTATGGCTGCCAAGCCCAATGAAAGAGCTAAAGCTGAAAAAATGAAGCAGAAAGAAAGGGCAATTGTAAGAGCAAATCTTGGTATGGAGATATGCAGATGAATGCGCTGGTATCTATGCAATATGGCAAGGATTATGAAAAACAAGGCAAAGAATAGTGAAACTTTTACAAAAAGCATATCTATTGAGCCTTTTCCAAGGGTAAGAGACAAAACAACAATGCCGAGGATATCATCCAAAACTGCTACAGTGAGAATAAGATTGCCCACATTCGTATGCAATGCATTCATGTCCATTAAGGTGCGAACTGTTATGCCAACGCTCGTTGCAGTAAAAATGTTTCCTATCGCTATTGAACGCATTGTATCGTAGCCCAAAATCGTTCCAACAACATATCCGAATATGAAGGCAATGGAAACATCAAACAGCGAGGTTATCATCCCGCTTTTGCCAGCTCCTTTTATTTCTTCCACACCGGTTTCAATTCCTGAAAGGAAGAGGAGCAGGATAATTCCAATATATGATATGTTTCTCATTTCTTCCTGGGCAGCAAGTCTTATGGTAGCGTCGCCTGTCATTGCTGGAACCAAAAAATTGAAGTCGAAGAAATGCCCCAAAATGAATGGCCCCAGAATTATTCCCGCAAATATTTCTCCTATGACAGCCGGCTGCTTTATCCTTTCCATTGCATATCCGAAAATTTTTGCCAGAAGAAGAGCTAACCCGATTTCAAGCAATAATATTCCGAGCTCTTCCATTTTATCTCTTCCCAAGCAATATCTGAACAATGAAATGAGCTGTTATCTCACCAACAATCTCATTTCCTCTCACCACGGGGAGGCGGCGCAGCCCTGCATTCACCATTCTTTTCAGCACATCCCCTATTTTTTCATCTGGTGAGCATTTTATCAAATGGCGACACATTATGTCTTCTGCTTTTTGAGCGGTTCCATATTCAAGAGAGATTCCATATTTTTTGCCAAAAACATATTTTGGAAGACGTGCAGGAGCAAGCAATTTTAAGATATCGTTTTCTGTTATTATTCCCACGAGATGCTTGCTTCCCTTTTTTTCGACAATCCATACATGGTCGCGAGCAGCAAGAACAGAAAGAACGGATGAGATGGAAGCGTTTTTTTCCAGCAATGGAAGATTCCACAATGTTTGGGCATCGATTATTTCTTCTATTTTTTTCTCATGCAGCTCCTTTAATTTAAGCTCCACAAGATGTAATAGAAAGAAGTATATTTTACTTTCTTTTCTTTATGGTTCCAATTTTTTCTCCTTTTATTGCTTTTGTTAAATTTCCTTTTACCATTCCATTTATGAAATATACCATGCAATCCATTTTCATCGCTTCCCTTATTTTATTTTTTATTCCTCCAGTAACATCTATTTTTTCCATCCCATGCCTTATCACAGTGGTTTCGTCGATCACATCTATCAGCCTTGCATCTTTTTTGCCCGGCTCCCTATCATATATTCCATCCACATCCATCAGAAATATTGCTTTCTCTGCTTTCATTTCATTTGCAATATATGCCATTATTGCATCGCCAGAAATTATGTCCATTCCTTTGCTTTCATCTATGACAACGTCTCCAAAAAGAACCGGAATCAATCCAATTTTTAGAGCCTCTTTTATAACCTTCAGCTCCCCATGCACTATATTTCCTTTATCTGTAATGAATATTGATGAAGAACTTATTGAAAAAGCTGGAAGTTCCGCCTTTAAAAATATATCGATGATTTTCTCATTCAACTCAAGCATCGCCTCATGTGTGTGGCTGAATCCAATAAGCTTTTTTGTTTCTCCCGCCGCCAGCCCTCCTCTTATCCCATATTTTCTCGCCATTGGATGCCCAAAGCTGCCGCCGCCGTGCACAAGGATAAAGCTTTTTTCGGGATAGAGATTTTTTAACTCTGCTGCAACATTCCTCACAACACCCTCATTGAATGAGAATGGCTTGTTTTTGTCGCTTATGATGCTTCCTCCAAGTTTTATCAGAATCATTCTATTTTTACTTCCGCTTCCTTTTCTCCCGCATCTATTTCAACAATGTTTCCATCCTTTATTTTTTCTATATCAACGCCATCAACGCATGGAATTGCAGCGAGTATAACGCCTGTCGCCACTATAGTTTCTGTCTCCTTATTTATTATCGCAAGAGGAGCAACTCCATTCTTTTTTAACCCATATATGACATAGCTTCCCACTGTAGAGCCTTTTCCATATGGGAAAACAAGTATCTTTCCCTTCACACTTTTTCCCTCCAATGGATGCCCTTTTTCTATTACAATACCTGTCTTCATATCTATTCCGCCATAGAAGCCAATAGGCTCACGGCTTACTAATGCTACACCTTTCACCTTTCCCGGATATATGGTTCGAGCCTTCATTTTAACAACGCCTCCATATTGTTGAAAACAACCTTTTGTTTGCAAAAGCCAGGCAAATAATGGGCAGCTTTGGCTGAATTCACGCCTGTTGTTTTAAATAAATTTTCGATTGGCGAGACAACCATGCATGTGTCAGCATATATCTTTCCACCTGCTTTTTCTATCGCTTCCTCAAGTCCTATCTTGCGAGCCATTTCTTTTGTAGCCCTTGATGTAACGATCCAGAATGGTCTCTTCGCCTTTCTTCCCTCTAAAATCTTCGCAATTTTGAAAATCTCGGCTATAGAAGCGTGAGGACAACCAAATATGACTATGTCTGGCTCCTCTCCATTGTTCAACATTTCATATGTCTCCTTTAACTCATCCTTTCCAAATTCTATTTTTTCCAAGCCATCGATTCCAACTTTATCTGATTCTGGTGTGATGCCATCGACATGATACAATGCTACCGCTCCGCTCGCTGCCGCCGCTGCTCCCAGCGCTTTTAGCTGGTCTGTATCTGCCTCTTTTATGCCCTTGAAATACGGGATTTTGTTTTTTATTGCTTTGCCTATGTAATAGCCCATGGCGGCGAAATCTGAATTGTGCTTTAACTCTGTTTTCACCTCTATAACATAATCTGGCTGCCTGTTTTCATCAAGATGCAGGCCATAGTATGGTGTAAAGCCTGTGATGGCTGCTGCCAGAGCAGATGGCCCGCCTTCGCGATTCGTTCTTGCTCCTATGACAGAGTTGGCAAAGCTCACAGCCGAGCTCTCGCTCCATGCAATATGCTGCTTATAATGAGGCAAATTTCCAGCCAAGTAAGGAGTGCATGTTGCAGATATTATGATGCACATTTTTCTGAAAGCCTCGATTATCGCAAGTTGCTTTTTTGCAAAGCTTTCATCTATTCCCATTTCCTTCCATTTTTCCAGATCCATTCCAGCAGGATTTAGAAATGTTAAAACTCGCACTCTCGCCTCTTTTGCGATATCCTGCAAAAACTCGAGGCCTGGATCACCTATGCTTTTGTATGAAACGCCAGCAACCTGAACGCTTGCAACCTTAATCATTTTTTCAGCATTGTATATGTCTCCAAGCCTGACAAGCAAACGCATCATTCTCGCTATAATGCTGCCATGCTCACCATCCAACATTGCCTCCTGCTCTTTAGTGAGATACATCGTAGCTATAATACATGCCATTTCTTAAATTTTTGGAAACAAGTTTTTTAATCTTCATAACGCAATGGGTCGATTCTTTTTATATTCGTTATTTTATCAAATTCTTTATCTGCAGATATAATTTCTTTTATTCCTCTTGCATTCATCGTTGCAACATGAATACAATCATATGGACTTATGCCAAATTTATCAAAAATTTCTGCTGCCATTTTTATTATAATTTCATCTAAAGGACGCACATTTATATCCAGAGACAAAATTGCATCTATTGTATCTTTTATCCCTTTTATTCCATATTTTCTAAGGGGGTTTTGCCACTTCAATTGCAACCAAAGGAGAAATGCATGCCTTTATTTTTCCATTGGCAACATCTTCCAAAATTTTTGCACATGCCTTTCCATATTTTCTATCCATTATTTTTGCATAAAAGAAGACATTGCT
>JAGGXG010000160.1 GCA_021163175.1 Thermoplasmata archaeon | reverse complement strand
CTATTATGTGCTGTAACTTCAAATGTTGTATTTTTTACAAGCGTTACATCACCTTCCCAGAATGGTTCAGGTAATGGTTCAATTATTTTTTGGCTTATCCCCTCAATTGCGGTAAATAACAGCAATACTCCAATTATAATTGTCACTTCTTTCATTTCATCACCTGTCAAATTTTTTTTACAAAAGTAAATAAAATTTTATATTTAAGTTTTTTCCCACTTAGGGAGCTGAGACGCAAAAATTTTAAAATCTTTTCAGATTTGGAAAGCATGAAAGCTAAAATTGTGTCTTTGCTTGTTATTGCATTCATTATTTTTGGTGCTGCAGGAGAAAATGTGCATTTAAAACCCTTGCAACAAATGCAACCAGAAATGTTTGAAAAAACACTTAATTTTTCGAAGCCCTTTATTGAGAATGGAAGAATATACATGCATGAATGCAACTCTCGGATATACTCGGCGGGAATGCCGGCGCTGCCCGAGCACAAAATAATTTTGAAATTTCCGTTGGGAACAAAGATAGAAAGAATTGTATGCAGAGTTAATGGAATCAGCATAGAAAATTTGAATGAAAAGATCTCCGCCATGCCTTTTCCAAGAGCAATAAACAATGGGAGCGCAATAAAATATGAACTTAGCCAGGATGAATTTCCATCTACATGGATGAGCTACAAAATTGGTGCAGGATTGGATGGAGATAACAGAACAATTTTTCTTCCAATACATGTTTATCCTGTTCGCTATTTACCAGATGAAAACAAAATCGAATATGCTCGCTCTATCTCAATAGAAGTGGAGTATAGGAAAGCCAGCATCACAGAGAAAAACCTCTATGATTTGGTTATTATAACTCCTGAAGAATTTAAAAGTATGGCATACAAGCTGGCGGAACATAAAGAAAAGAATGGGATTAAAACAAAAGTTGTCTCTCTCTCCTACATATACACACATTCATATGGAAGAGATGAGCCAGAGAAAATAAAACAATTTTTAAAAGATGCAATAGAAAAATATGGAATAAAATATGCCTTGCTTTTTGGAGACATTGAGCATGTACCCAGCAGACTGGTGTATTCATTTATATGGGGAGATGTGATGTATTCTGATTATTACTATGCTGACATATATGATGCCAATGGAAGTTTTTGCACATGGGATAGCAATGGAAACAACAAATTTGGCGAGACAGGAGAAAATGCTGATAGAGTTGATTTATATGCTGATCTCTATGTTGGCCGCCTCGCATGCCATGATATGGATGAGGCAAAAACGGTTGTAAATAAAATAATAAATTATGAAAATAGCAGCGAAAAACCATGGTTTAAACGCCTGATTTTGATGGGTGGCGATACATTCCCAAAATGGAATAATATTGCTGAAGGTGAAATTGTAAATGCATTTGTTGCTAACGCCAGACAAGATTTCGAGCATGTATGGATTCAAACCTCGCTCCACAATTTCCTTCCATGGAAAATAAATGCAATATGGAGCGATGGTGGCGGATTCATATCTTACTCCGGTCATGGTTTCGAGTATGGATTCGGGACATATCCCAAGAATAGCAAATGGATGATCGCATATTACACTCCATATCTTCTATGGCTCAAAAATGGAGATAAGCTGCCAGTTATATTCTTCGATGCCTGTTTGACGGCAAAACTCGATTATCATATGTTTGGCAATCCAGATATACCGTGCTTTGCATGGTGCTTGGTTAAAAAAGCAAATGGCGGCGCTATAGCGACGATAGGCGCCACAGAAAGCGCAACAACAACTGTAACTGAAGAAGGCCCAATTGGACAGGCTGGTTATCTCAATCTGCACTTTTTCATGGCTTATCAGCATGGGACGACGCCTTCAAAGATGCTTGTCAAGGCAAAGCATGATTATCTCAATGACATTGCATCTGGTGAAGCCAATGACAGACTCTATGAGATGACGCTGGAGCAGTTCATATTGCTTGGAGACCCGAGCCTGCAACTTCCATGAAAGGAAAAATTGTTTTTGTTGCAATCCTGATTTTTCTTCCCATCTTCTCAAATTCATGGGATGGAGAATGGATTGAAAGAGAATCAACACCAAAACAGGGAGGATATGGGGAATGTGTTATTGGTGTGGGAGAGACAATATACGTAATCAGGGCAGCAAGCACGGGAAATTCTTCATATCTCTGGAAATATGAGACAAGAAATGACACATGGGAAACATTGAAAATATGGGGTGGCATTGAAAGTGGTTTACCTAGACCAAAAAATGGTGTTGCAATGGCATGGGATCATAATTGCAGCATCTACATAACTTTTGGTGCATCCTACAGGGATTATGGAAGGAGATATTTTTACAGATACAACATAAAGAACAATACTTGGAAAAGACTCTCAGATGCTCCCTTTGATCAGGGTGCTGGAGATGCCATGACTTATTGCGGTTATGATGGAAATATATATTGCATTATTGGAAATAAAAATAAGGGCTCAATCTTCGCGTGTTATTCTGTAAAGAACAACACATGGAAAGAACTGCCATTCATATGGTCATCTACTGACGATGGCTGCTCTCTTGCTTGGGCAGGAAAATATATCTATGCGTTAAGAGGCGAATATGAGGAATCGATACCAAATGGAGAATTCTCGAGATACAACATACAAAACAAAACATGGGAAAATTTATCCAATTTACCAGCTTCCAGGGGGATAGGCGATGGCGCCTCCCTTCTCTGGATTGGAAATTTTTTAAGCAACTATAAAAATTGTATATTTGCCTTAAGCGGTGGCGGAGCAGATGAAAGTCCAGGCTATGACTTTTACATTTATTCCATACCAGATGATTCATGGAAATCTTTGCCTTCATTGCCATATCCAGTGGGTTACTATGTGGGAAACAGACTCGCCTATGCAAACGAGAGCATATATTACTGGCAAGGCACTCCATCCACCTGGTATGGCGGCGGCAAAAGGTTTTGCCAGTTTGTTTTAAATGCCTCTCCTTTTTCAATTCATTTTAAATCCAAGATGCATGCTGGCTTTTTAAACATAACCTGCAATGTAATTTATAGTGTATCTGCAATGTTCATCAACATAACCATTCCAAATGGAAGCTACATAAATGAGTCAATGAAGTGTTTCGATGGCATATACTACTTCAATGATTCATTCAACATTGAAGGAGCATATTCATTCTATATCTATGCAATTGATTTAAATGGAAATGGAAACAGAAGTGATATAATGCAATTCAGTGTGTTTCCATGCTGGGATATAAATATGGACGGCCATGTAAACGTGCTTGATTTGATTGTCATTGCAATGCATTTTAATGCCGTGGAAGGGAGTGAGGAATATACTGAGGAAGTGGATTTGAACAATGATGGTGAAATCAATGTGCTTGATTTGATTATCGTAGCCATGCATTGGACCGGATAGCTAAACATTTATAGCAATCTGCGTTACAATCTCATGATGCAGAAAATGGTTATTGATGAAAAGATTTCTACACCAAAAATAGGAGTTATTTCTGACAGCCATGATAACATGGAGGCAATAAAAAAAGCAGTTGAATTTTTCAATGAAAACGATGTCGAGCTTGTAATTCATGCTGGCGATATTGTATCACCTTTTACAGCAGACGAATTTAAAAAACTGAATTGCGATATGCTACTAATATATGGAAACAATGATGGCGACAAACTTTATTTGAAGGAAAGGTTTTCGAACATAGGAGAGTTCCATCTCGATCCCTATTCTTTTGAGCTATATGGCAAAAAAATTGTGGTAACGCATATGCCAAGCATTGTGGATGCTTTAGCGACAAAATATGATATCGTTATCTATGGACACACTCATAAAAAAGATTTGAGGAAAGAAAAGGCTTTGATTTTGAATCCTGGCGAGAATTGTGGTTATTTAACAGGTGTTAGAAGTGTTGCTTTGCTTTATCCTCACCAGATGGATGCAAGAATAGTGGAGCTTTAAAACAGCGTTTTTTGCTTCCCGCTTATCCTTTTCTTTTCTTTCTGCTTCATCTCCTCTGCTTTTTCTCCAATCAAAAATTTAAGTTCCTCGTGGCTAAATTCAAATATGGAAGCTATATCTTCATCTTCAGCAAGCTTTTTTATATATGGAAGCATCTCCATGGCTTTTCTTTTGGAACAATGCATTTTCGCTCCAATCTTTGTTGCTATGCTTTCTTTAATTGCCCTGCTTTGCTTGCTCGCCGCCATGGCGCGGAGCCAGTTTGGAAACGAATATTTTACAAAGCCTCCATAGCTGTGCTTTTTCGCAACTGCAACGCCACCAGTCATCAATTCCAGTGCATAGCTCCACAGCCCGTAGTACTGGCGGCGCCATGTTCTGCCGAGCATTATATCGGCGCGAGAAAGAAATTCATAGGCATTGTACAAATCTTCGTGATTTATGTATTCATGCGGGAGATTTTCATCTATCCATAAAATTAAGCTATCGGGGCTTTCATCCAGTCGATAAGCTGTTCTTATGGCAGTCTTCATATCCTTTGCTCTGAGTATCGTATGCAATCCCGTGAAGATTTCTTTTTCTCTATCCCTGTAACCAAGAAAGCGGACCATGCCAGCATCTATTTTTTTGGCATACGCAAGGCTTTGCAAATCATTTATTGCACTTCTAACATCTCCATTGCTTCTGGCAGCTATTTCATTCAAAGCTTCATCATCAGCTTCTATGCCTTCTGCTCTGCAAATTTTACGAAGCAAAGAAACGATTTCACGCCTGCTAACTGGTTTGAATTCTATCTGCACGCAAAGATTGCGTAATTCCATGCCTGAACCCTTTGTTAAAGCATAGTAATCGTTGGCTATAAGCACTATTGGCTGTTTTGTTAGCTTTATCGTTTCAATTATTGCTCTTTTCCCTCCATAATCGCCTCCCTTTTCATACAAATTGTCTGCCTCATCCAGAATTATTAGCTTTTTTCTTCCTGGTTTAAAGCTCTCATCAAAACCAATGCTTGCATGGATTGCTCCGCTCAAAGCTATTTTCCTTATAATATCTCTGTTTCTTTCATCGCTTGCATTCAATTCTATAACTTCCCATCCAAAATCATGAGCTATAGCATAGGCGCTTGTTGTTTTACCCACGCCTGCTTTACCATATAAAATAGCTGCTTTCTTATCAGGCTTTCCTTCCTGCCATTTCTTGGCCCATTGTAACAATGCTTCCTTTGCCTTTCTGTTTCCTATGACATCCTTTAAGCTTTTTGGTCTATATTTTTCTGTCCAGTTCATCTATGCAGCCCTATTTCTGCATACATGTCTTTCCTGAATTCCTGCCTTATTATGTCTCCAAGCTTTGTCGGAATCCTTATTCCATATTCCTCATAAACTTCAATTCCATCTTTCGTTATATAGCTTGGATTGAATGGATCAAAATCTGGCGGAAGTTTAACAAGCTCGTAATGATATTCGCCTGTAGAAGGATCGCGAATACACATTCTGTAGTTGTATTTGTTTATGACTGTATAACGGCCCTGCAACCTGTTGAGCATGAGACGATAGTAATCAAGATTCTCTTTCATTTCCTCAAGTTCCTTCTCAAGCTTTTTAACTTTTTCTTTATATTCTTCAAGTTCCTTCTTCAAATTCTCATCCTCTTTCGAGAAAGGTTGCAATGAGCCATTCATTTGCGCAAGCTTCAGCTTCAAAAATTCGTTCTCACGCCTTAAGTCAGCGAGCCAGTCTATGAGTGTGTCGTTTGACGGCTTCATTTCCAGGCTTCTTATCTTTTCATTCAATTCTGCAATTCTTCTTTCATATTGTTCTATCAACGCATTGTTCTGTCCATTGTTTGGAGAAGGATTTTGAGTTTGTTGCTTCGTTTCCATCGCCTGCTGCTGGATTTCTTTTGTTTCCTCGCTTTCCTCTTCAGGCTTTGTTGTGAATATCATTATGCCTAACCACACAAGCAGAAAGGAGAGTATCACCAATATAGTAAGGGTTAGGCTATCCATTTTTATCACATACCTGCGGTAATATATTTATTTTT
>JAGGXG010000027.1 GCA_021163175.1 Thermoplasmata archaeon | reverse complement strand
TTCTACCCGCATAGCATATATCTTTCTACCCAAAGCCTTATCCAGCGCTATTACTTTGTTGTGTGCCAGAATTATCATCTCATTGCTCCTTCTCTTCTCCAGCATGAACGGCGTCATAGGAGCGAGGCCTGCGCCTATAAGGCGTGAAATTATTTTCGGATCATTGATTGCGAATGCAACTATTATGCCTTTTTCTCCCTCTCCAAATTCCTCGAGACTTTCTTTTTTTCGGGTGAGTGTGTCCTTCATCAGCTCTATATCCTTTTTTCCGAGGAAATGCTCCAATGAATGAGCTATTTCATGTGCTTCCTTTCCTCCAAAAAATTTCTCTATCGTTACGTGCCTTTCATACATCTCATTTGCCATTTCTTCTCCTTTTTTAGTGAGAGAGACTTTTTCTTTATATTTTGCCAGTCCTTCCTTTTCCATTTCTTTTATCGCATCCATTACTTCTATTTTGCTAGAATCCGTTTCCTCCATGATTTCTTTTATGGAGACAGGTCTATTCTTTTCTCTTGTAAATCTCAATATATCATCTATCAAGAGGCGGAGCCAGTTCATTTATAGCCTCGATATTGCTGGGATTAAATTTTTCTTTCCTTTCTCTGCTTCTTCCCTTATGCTTTTGAGTATATCCTGAGTTAAAGGAACCTCCGTTTCTTTATCCAAAAATTTTACATCTTTCATCCTTGCTATCCTTAAAAACAATTTCATTGGCTTTTCCATTCTACTGAACATAAGGTTGTCTGCCACACTTTCCAACCCCTCTGCCTTTTCCTTAAATGCGTCTGAATTTATTGTGAAAAAGTATGTCGTGCTTTTATCCTCGCTGATTATGCTGCGAAGCTTTTCATATACTGCATCGCCATATGTTTTAGAAAAGAATAAAAGATTTAGGGCTGAGGCAACAACCATTTCATTTCCATGTATGTATTTCCTTATTTCATCCCAGACATGGGGTTTCACCAGATTAGCTTTTATCCAGTTTTTCTCAATTTCATCGACGCCATCTATATCAACATCAAGCTCCACATAGAATACTTTGTCGCCATATTCTTCCAAATCTGTACCAAACAATTTCATAACATTTATGACATATTCTCTTGTTGTGCTCGTCAGCACTATGATTAAGCTACCTCCCTGCTTTATATATGAGGATGCAAATATGTAACCAATCAACGGCTTGCCGCTGCCGCCTGGGCCGCTTACGAGCGTTGAAGTGTGCAACGGAAAGCCTTCTGGAAGCAGTTCATCAAGCCAATCTATATTCAGCTTTATTTTTTCCATATGGTTATATGTGCCATGATTTAAAATTTACCATCCCCATTTAATGGAATGCAATAATGCTCTTGATATATTATAAAATTTTGGAACAGATGTAAAATGAAGTAAAACGCCTGCTATATCCCTATACTTTATTTCCCTAAACTCCTTCCCATCTATCCTATCAAATATAATTTCCATTTCCTTATCATTTAATTTTTCCACTGCTTTCCTCCCTTTCATTAAAATGCCATCCATAATAGCATGCTTTTTTATTTCCTCTTCATATCTTTTCAAGTTAACAACATTTTTTGCAAGTATTTTTGCAGCATGTATGGCGGGAGAAATGCCACCCAGCGAGAAAGGATTTGCCATGCAGGCGGCGTCGCCAATCAAAACCACGCCTTCCTTGACAAATTTTTCTACACCTCCGTAAGGGATCATTCCAGCTTTCTTTGCCAATATTTTTCCATCTATTTTCACTTCCTTTAAAAACCTATCAAGCATGGAAAAGTTTCCTATTACACCAATATTGATGCTCTCTTTCTTGGGAAATATCCATGCATAATGCGGGGAAAACTTTTTTGATAGATAAAATTCAAGAAAATCATCATCCTTTTTATATTCAATTTCATACTCGCTTCCAACATCAAATGCACAATTCTCGCCAAAAAATTTTCTTACTACCGATAATGGCCCATCCGCTCCTATACACAATTCATAATTCTTTTTTTCCTCCTCTGTATAAATATATTGAGAATCAACTTTTATTACCTTGCTCGAGAATTTTATTTTTCCCCCTCTCCTCATAAATTCATCAGCCATTCCTTCAAGCCATTTCTGCCTGTTTAAAACAACGCCTCTCGTCTTTACATAAAAATATTTCCCGTTGAAAATGAATTTTAATCCTTCTATAACTCTTTCAAAATAAGGTGTGGAATCGAAAGGAAGCATTTTTAAGGAATCCAAATCGCATGCCTCTCCGCATGCGGTACTTTTTATCTTATCCTCCTTTTCCAGAATGGTAACTTTATATCCTTTTTCCAATAAAAACAATCCAGTTGCAAGACCTGCCGGACCTGCACCAACAATATAAATCATAGAAAAAGGGGGAAGAGATTACTTCAAACCAAGTACCATTGGGCCAAGCAAGAAGCCAGTTGCTTTTGCTGTTACTCCTCCTGCATTCGCTGTCACAGTAATCTTTCCAATGCCTATTGGGAGCAATTTAACATCAACGCTATCTCCAGGATTTAGTGTGACAGTTGTTTCCGCTGATTTGCCCATCAATACAAGTCCACCTGTTATCTCAACAGTAATCTGCACGTTCTCTGCTGCCATTGTTCCAGTATTGCTTACATGAACTGTTATTCCAAATCCTCCAGATATCGCCACCTCAAGGCGAGGTGCCGGAAGAGATGCATAATAAACATCTATGTTACCATTCCTGTTATCTTCCCATACAATTCCCGCTGCAGAAACATCGACACATCCTGGCTCTGCAACAACGCTTCCATCATTGTCATTGATTTGGGTTGGTTCGCCCCAAGTGGCGCCGCCATCCTTGGATTCCACGAGGTAGAGATTGCCATTGCTCACATACACAACATAAACATTGTTACCAGCTATGTAAACATCAGGATGCATCTCGTTTACAGGATGCTCCTCCACAACGGTGCTTATGCTCCATGTGGCGCCGTCATCATTGCTATATGCGCATTTTATGTCCCAATCTCCATATATGTTATCGTTGTTCATATATACTATTATGACATTGTCACCAGATTTCGAAATAGCTGGATCTCTTCCATAGTCTATATATTTCTGATAAGGTGTGTATTCTATATCTGTTGAATCTGTATCTCCTTCAACAGGTATTATCTTCTTCCATACGATCTGATATTTCTCCAATGTCTCATTGAAATAGTCCCAGGCATAATGCACATCCATGTTAACGCCTGCCATGTCAGGATTGTCTGCTGGTGCAGTAACCAGATGAGTCTGTCCATCGAATGTTATTTCTCCGCTTCCATTTTGCAAATCAGCTATCATCTGAGCCGGGCAGGCTGGGATGTCATACTCGTCATAAACGAAGTGATAAACATACATGCATGCTGGGCCGTGCGTGTTGTAATATTGTCCTTCCAGATATGTGTTGTCGGAAACACATGCATATACTGGTGCATCTATTTCCTCTGTCCAGTACATTGCCTCGAATGTTGTTGGGTCAGTTACATCACCAATTGTATAGAAGCCCATGTGCATGTTGGTTTCATCAAGATAAACACCATATAAGCCTGTATATGTTGGGCAATCCTGCCAGGAAATGTCGGAATGTGTGAGCAATTCTCCAGTCTGGGTCGCAAAGGATGTCCATGTTTGGCCATTGTCGGAAGAATAAGCATATGCGATTTCCGCAGCCAGTACTCCTTGCTGTTGTGTCCAGGTTACCACAATATTTCCTTTGTCATCTGTAGTAATGCCGGGCATAACATCATCGTATTCTGAACCAGCACTTACCAGAACATTTCCATCGTTTGCAGTCGCAATCGATTTTCCAACTTTCACCACTTTTACTGGTAATTTCTCAACATTTCTTGTCAATGGCGTATTCCATTTCTCGCTCGAAACCTGCATGCTTGACAATATCATCATCGCCGCTATCGCCACCACAAACACTCCAAATACGGTTTTTCTTCTCACATCCATCTTTTTCGCCTCCAATTTAAGATAGGCATTGAATATAAAAAATTTTGCAATTTAAGGGATTGCTGAAAAATTTTGCTC
>JAGGXG010000052.1 GCA_021163175.1 Thermoplasmata archaeon | reverse complement strand
ATTTCTATCCCAACATCTGCATTTTCTATGCTCAAATTTTTAATCAAAAAATCGCTGCAATTTATCAACAAAATTTCCCCAGCATCTCCTTGTACATTTCCTTCCCGTTGATTTATAAGATATAGAAGGGGTTTCCCATTTATGGTAACATTTTCCATTTTATGAATGAAGTATCGCAATCCATCTCCTTCAAGGTGAATGCCATCGTTTATGAATTTGCAATCAGAAACAGAAGCATTTATGGAAGAATATATGCCCAATCCATATCTATTATTGGAGATGTTTGTATTTGAAATGTACGTATCGCATGCTCCAGATAATTCTATTCCATAATCATCATTCGAATATATATCACATTTCTCTATTGAATTGTTGCATGAATGCCCATCAAAAGATTCAATAAAAATTCCATCAAAGTTATTGTGTATTTTGCAATCATATATTCTATTTCCAGAAGAAGCTTCAATATATATGCCATCGCTGCTATGAGAGATATCGCATCTTGACACCAAATTTTGGCTCGATTTTTTCATTAAAATGCCCATTCCATTATTTTCCAAAATGCAGTCAAAGATTTTATTTTCGGTTGAATTGAATATATGGATGCCGTTATCGGGCATATAGCTTCCTGTTATTGTAAAATTTTTTACTGTGACATTACTGGCACATATGTAAACAACATCTTTTTCTCCTTTTCCCATGATGACTGTATTTTTATTCTCTCCAATTAGCGTGATACTTTTGTCTATAACAATATTTTCATGATATGGTGATGAATCATTATATACAAATATGGTGTCGCCATTACTTGCATTGTTTATTGCATCTTGGATATGCGTATAGTTATTTGGGCCGCTTCCACCTACATACAATATTTTTCCATTTTCGGTCTGAGTAATAAAATTTCCATTCATTTCTTCATATGCTGAATTAAAAGGAATAACCGATGTTACAAAAAGCATGAATGCTATGGCCATGGCAATTCTAAACATTCTATCACCCTACATTCATAAAATGAACGTTATTTATAAATTTTTACAGAGCATGATGCATAGCCAATTAACTGTATAAAAAAGCCGAGGAGGAAAAGAGAAAAGGTTATAAAATTCGCAGGAAAAGGAAGTTTTAAGATGGCTGTAACATGCTTCTTCCAGTTTTTCTTGCTTTTACCATACTTTTTCATGAAAAAGTATGCATGTTTTCCTCTATTAAACATCCATTTCGCAAATTCATTTATGTAATCTTTGGAAGGATGAAGCACATACCAATCCTTTGCATATCTAATTTTATATCCATTTTTAATAAGCCTGATTGAAATGTCTTTATCCTCGCTTCCCATCAAATTTTCATCGAATTTTAATTTCCTTGCTATCTTGCTTTTTATGGCTGCATTGCATGTGCTCAGCTGCGTCGCATATTCTTTCTCGATATCAAAAACTTTTTCGAAGCCAAGATTCCCGCCAGCAGGATAGCCAATGAAAGAAACATATTTTCCAAATTTTGTTTTATATTGTATCCTCGCATTTCCAGCGACAGCATCTTCATCATATTTCTCAAGGGTAGAAAGCCAGTTTTTTGGCACCCTGCAATCTGAGTCTGTAAAAACCATCGTTTCTCCTATAGCAGTATCTATTCCTTCATTTCTTCCTGCAGCGATGCCTTTCTTATTGGTTTTTTTTATCTTCAAATTGAAATCTGGAGAATATGAAGCATCCTCTTCTTCCACCACCGCAACAACTTCAAAGCTATTCCTGTCAAATTCCATTTCCTCAATTGAGTCAAAAAGTTCCTTCAATTCAGATGCCTTCCTTGCCGTCACAACTATTGAATACTTCATTCGATTTTCTCCTTTATGATGTAAGCTTTCCTTTTGGAATAATAGCTTCTAACAACCATTTCAGCCATAAAGCCAGTAAGAAAAATCTGCAAGCCGACAAGTATTAGGAGTATACCAAGAAGCAGGAGAGGGCGATCAGAAAGACTTTCATGATAAAATATTTTCAGCAGGAGTAAATAGAAAGAAATGATGAAGCCAATTAAAAATAAAGAAAGCCCCACGCCGCCGAAAAAGTGGAGGGGGCGGGTTGAGTAACCTGCCCAGAATTTGAAGTTTATCAGATCCATCAAGCCTCGAAATAAGCGAATGCTTCCATACTTGCTCCTGCCATGAATTCTTTTGTGGTGTTTTATTTTTATCTCTCCTACCTTATAGCCGCGCCACGCAAGAATAGCTGGAATATAGCGGTGCATTTCTCCATATAATTCGAGATCTTTCAAAACTTCTTTTCTGTATGCCTTGAGACCACAATTGAAATCATGTAGGTTTAAACCAGTGAGCCGTCTCGAGAGCATGTTTGATATTTTGGATGGGAGTCTCTTCGTAATGGGATCATGCCTTTCATAACGCCATCCATTCACGACGTCATATTCATCAAGCATTTCAACAAGCTTTGGAATATCTTCAGGATCATTTTGCAAATCGCCATCTATTGTTACAACAATGTCGCCATTACACGCATCGAATCCAGCCATCAGGGCAGCTGTTTTCCCAAAATTTCTGGTGAAACGTATGCATTTTATTCTTTCATCATTGTCATGCAATTTTTTTATCTCTTCATATGTTCCATCATTGCTTCCATCATCAACAAAAATAATCTCAAAATTTTCTTTTATTGCTTCTCTAATTTTCTCATACAATGGCTTTATGTTTTCTCTTTCGTTATACACTGGCACAACTATGGATATCATTCCAATCCTAATATTTCTTAAATATATAAATGGATTTATTTTCATGGAAATCATTGAAAAAAGCACAGAAGCAATGAAAAAAGAGCCATCTTTCCTAAAATTACATGGAAAAATAATGGTAGCAGGCGATACGCATGGCGATGCTGTTGTCAGCGAAGCCATAATAAAAAAATTTTTTGAAGACGGCTATGATGCCATTGTTTTCCTTGGAGATTATATAGACAGAGCACCAAGCGACATTGGTTCTTCGATTCCAAACATAAACTATCTTCTGGAAATGAAGGCAAAGCATCAAAACAAAATCTTCCTGCTTAAAGGAAATCATGAAGCAAATTATGCAATACCATGCTTCCCACACGAATTTGAATATGAAGTTAAGCAATGCTGTCCTTCTTTATATGAAACTTACATAAAAGCATTCATGGAAATGCCTTTGATGGCTTTAGCCAACAATGTTTATCTTGCTCATGGTGGCTTTCCAAGAAAGGATGAAATAGCGAAAAATGATGTCGATGCAATCGAAGAGATAACATGGAGCGATGTTGCAATCTCGCCAGTTTACAGAGGAGCTGGTTTTAAATTTGATGAAAAAATGTTGAATGATTTTTTAAATAAAATAAAAGCAAAGGCATTCATAAGGGGGCATGATTACACAATGAACGGAATAATCGCATACAAAAAATGCCTCACGATCTTTTCATCTCGCAAATATGAAAATGAGGGAAATGGCGGTATATTGATTGCAAAGATAGATGGATATATAAAAAGCATTGAGGATATAAAAATAGAGAGATGGAAAGATGGAAAATGGATCGAATATGAGCCATTGTATTTGGAATAAAAAGATGCCATGAAAATGAAAATACGATTATGCCCCCTTTTCATCTCTTGATAAAAAATTGCCAAAATGAGATAAAAAAGCAGAATCATTTAATCTTCTTTCTATATTTTCCAACAACCCATATCACTATTGGAAGGATTATAAAAGCTGCCATATCTCCAGTATCACCAGCGAAAGCAAGAACATCTGCAAAATTTTTTATGCCAGCAAAATAAACAAGCAACGGAGGAATCGTTGTTATGGACCATGCAATTGGTTTTTTCAGCTTTAAAAATTCCTTACTATTGCTTTGTTGCGCCAAACCAACGCCAATATAGCTTGTTGTTATGGCAAGCAATGGAATGACGTTGCCAATAACAATGCCAATCTTTCCATATATTTCCTGCAATCCTTGGGTGGCGATCTGCGGTGCATTTTTTCCGAATACGAGCAAAAACGATGCCATGAAAATTGCATATATTATTGTTGGAATCAAAAATGATGCGATCACAATCTTTTTTGTTTTTTTATAGCTTCCAATAGCCTTATAAACATCTGGAATAACCGTATGGCAACCCAAAGCGAATATTGAAATGCCAACTATGGAAAGAATGCCACTCAAGTCAACATATAAGGCATTGCTTAACTTTGCATGAGGAGCAAGCAATACCACAACGCCAATGAAGAGGGCAAGCATGAGATAATTCATTATTAACTCCGTTTTCCCGCTTGCTTCAACTCCCTCATATATTAT
>JAGGXG010000139.1 GCA_021163175.1 Thermoplasmata archaeon | reverse complement strand
TTCGAACCCCCGACCAACAGGTTAAGAGCCTGCTGCTCTACCTAGCTGAGCTACGAGCCCTACCCAAAATATTGTGCAGGATATAAAAATGTTATTCAATCCTGCTTATATATTTTGCATCTATTTTGTCGGCAAGATAAACATCTTCCGTTGCTTTCCTTATATCTATGCCATCTTCCATCGCTCTTTTCGCATCTATTTTTAATATTATTGGCGAGTCATCCCTAACCTTTCCAGCTTCCATTGCTTTTTCAAAAGTTGCGCTAAGATGAACTTTTTTCCTGTCTGTTGGGAATATTCCCTGTTCCATAACAATATCTACTTCTTCTTTTGTAACCGGATAATAAAGAGTGTCGAGTTCAGCCTTTGGCAAATCAGAGAGGTCAACATCGATGGTATGAGCATATCTTGCCCTTATTTTTCCTTCCTTTACCTCATATCTTCCTTTTTCATCAGTTAATGCTATTGCTATCAAATGCCTTTTCCTGACCCAGTAAAATCTATCAACTCTATTGCTTATTGCTTTTGCAATTTCCTCAATATCGCCCCATCCATGTTTGTCAAGCTCAATCCCAAATTGTTCTGGGAAATGCCTCAATATCCCAATCATTACGCTGCTAAGCTTCTTTACCTCGAAATCATTCATTATAAATTTTCCTTCTTTATTGCATCTCGGACACACCTTGCCCCTGTAATAACCATGTTCCTCGCAATATCCAAGCATTTATTAATAAATACAAGATTCTATAAATTAGTTTTTATGCATCATAAAGAAATAGAGGGAAATTGCACAATGCATTTATTTCTATTGCAATTTATTCTCATGCGTGTTATAGATGGAAAAAAGATAGCAAGAGAGATGGAGGAAGAGATCAGAAAAAAAGCGGAGGGGAAGGAAATAAAAATTGCCACACTCGTTTACGAAAAAAATGAAGAAAGTGTGCTTTTTTCAAAACTAAAGGAAAAAGCCTTTGAAAGAGTTGGCTTTGAATATGAAACAATATATTTTGATAGAGTGGATGAGAAAAAAATCATGGAAGTTATAAAAAAATTAAATGATGATAGAAAAATAACTGGAATAAATATACAGCTGCCAATGCCAGGAATGGACTATAAAAAAATGATTGAAAAGGTGGATGTCAAAAAAGATATTGAGGGAATGCATCCGTTTAACGTGGGCAATACATTGCTTGGAAATGAAAGGCTCATTCCATGCACTCCAAAAGCTGTATTAAGAATAATAGAGCATGAAGGAATAGAGCTGCAAGGAAAAGATGTTGTTGTAGTAAATCATAGCAATATAGTTGGCAAACCACTTTCAATGCTTTTGCTCAACAGGAATGCAACTGTTTCAGTATGCCATGTGTACACAAAAAATTTGAAGGATTATACGAAAAAGGCTGATTTACTTGTTACAGCCACAGGGGTAAAATGGTTGATAAGGGAAGAGCATGTAAGGGAAGGTGTTATCATAATAGATGCTGGAATAAAAAAAGAGGGAGGTAAAATTTATGGAGATGTTCACGAAAGTGCTGCAATGAAGGCGAAGGCGATCACGCCTGTGCCCGGCGGCGTTGGGCCTGTTACAATAGCAAGTATGCTCGAAAATGCTTTGCTAGCATATGAAATGCAAAAAAGTTTATAATGGGACGGCTATCCAAACATGGAAAGGAGGATATACTATTCATTTCACGATATTCCATTTGGAGAGTATGATTATGGCTATGTAAAACCAAGCATAAGATTTACCCGAATAGAAATAATTCATCTCCTTGTTTCCATGCTTGTCCTTACTTTTGCCTTCGCTTTTGCATTTTCATATCCCTTTTTTAAGCATATCGATTTCCTCATCCACATAGCATTGCCTGTTTCAGCTCTTTCCATAGTAACAGCTTTTGTTTTTCACGAGCTTGCGCATAAATTCGTGGGTCAGAGATATGGCTACTGGTCTGAATACAGAATGTTTCCTCAGGGCTTGTTGCTTGCACTAATTCTTGGCATGGCAACGCCCTTCATTTTTGCCGCCCCTGGCGCAGTAAACATTTTTGGAATACCAACAAGAGAGGAAGGAGGAAAAATAGCGATGGCTGGTCCCCTTACAAATATAATTGTCGCAATAGCATTCTATATCATATCGCTATTTTATTTTTCATATCTCCTAAGATGGGTTGCTTCCATAAATGCATATCTTGCTTTATTCAATTTGATTCCTCTCGGCCCATTAGATGGAAGGAAAGTTTTCTACTGGGACCCAAAAATATGGGGGGCTATGCTTGCTCTCGCCTTCATAACATGGATGATTGTGGCGTGAGATAAGTGGCTTAAAGAGGAGGAGCTCTTTTGATTTAACTAGAAAGAAAGTTGATGTTGTTTCAATATAAGGTATGCACTAAAAATTAAATCCTGTTTAACTATTTTACCTATGGAAATTAAATTCGACCCCAAATACGAGAGAACGATTTTGAAATTATTAAATGAGGCACATAAAATATTAAATTCGAGAGGTAATCCAGTTCGTTACAACGATATTATTTATGCGTTAGCGCATCTGATACAAATAGAAGAAGATGATAAGGAAAAAATAGAGCATAATTGGAGAAAGAGAGAATTTATTCGGATTGCAGTTAAAAACAGTAAAAATTACAAAAAATTATCGAGACCATCAACTTAACACCTCCAAATTTTTGTAGAAATTTCTAAACCCAGCAAATGCTTCTATCCAATTTTGCATGCTTTCTATAGAATATTTTCCATGAAAAGCATTCCAAAATTTTCTTATCC
>JAGGXG010000115.1 GCA_021163175.1 Thermoplasmata archaeon | reverse complement strand
GGATAAGAAAATTTTGGAATGCTTTTCATGGAAAATATTCTATAGAAAGCATGCAAAATTGGATAGAAGCATTTGCTGGGTTTAGAAATTTCTACAAAAATTTGGAGGTGTTAAGTTGATGGTCTCGCTGAACAAAAACAAAAAATTAATAAGGAGTAAAGATATTCTAATAGCATGCCGATAGGATTTGTTTTGATATCGACGGCACCTGCAAAAGAGCACCAGGTATACAATGAGTTATCAAAAATAAAAGAAATCGTTGAGCTTCATCCCCTATTTGGGGAGTATGATTTGATTGCAAAGATAGAAGCGAAAGATCTAGATGAGCTTGGAAAGATTGTTGTTGAAAAAATAAGGGCTATAGATGGTGTTGCAGATACCAAAACCCTGACTGGCACAAAATTTTAAGGAGGTGATAAAATATGGATGTGTTGAATTTGTTTGTGAGCATGTTGTTGTTAATATTTGCAATAGGAACAATAGGTGCCGGACTTTTTACAATATATTTTGGGACAGGGAAAAGCAGAGCCATAGGAAGCATTTTGTTTATAATAGGAATCATCGTTGCAGTGATATTTTACAACTATACTACGGGAAGCATATGGTCTGTTAATGCCTGGGGCTGGAATACGATAAAGGCAGGAATAGCATCCATAATAGGTGGTTTGATAGGTGGTTTAATAGCTCTTGGAATATTCCTTGCAGGAATAATGAAGGCGTGATGGAAGTAAAAGAAGCCATTGAAAAAAGAAGAAGTATAAGAAAATATAAAAGCAAGGGAGTCGAGCTTTCCATAGTTGAGAGGCTATTATACTATGCAAATCTTGCTCCATCAGCTGGCAATCTCCAGGCAAGGGACTTTATAATTGTTGATGACGAAGAATTAAAGAAGAAAATTGCGAGAGCAGCATACAATCAGGAATTTGTGAGGGATGCACCAACACTTGTTGTGTTTTGTGCCAATCTTAGAAGGATAGCTCCATATGGGGAGAGAGGCAAAAATCTTTATTGTATTCAGGATGTTGCAGCAGCTATACAAAATTTCTTGCTTGCTGCCTTTGATGAAGGCCTCGCCACCTGCTGGGTGGGCGCCTTCGATGAGAATGAAGTGAGCAGATTGCTGGGCTTACCTTCAGAAGTAAGACCTCTGGCTATAATAACACTTGGATATGGTGACGAGGAAGTATATTCAGATAGAATGGATGTAAAGAAGTTGATCCATTATAATGGATGGTAGTTACTCATGCCATAATGCAATATATCCGCAGGACATGCATTCATAGGCGGCACTTTCTCTGATCCATTCTGGTATCTTTATGAAAGGAACATTTGGTATATCCTTTCCATCCCCTATTTTCTTCATTTTTCCATTACACACTGGACAGATTCTTTCCATATGGATAATCATTTAAAAATATAAAAAATATACACTTGTGCCAATCTTCGTCATTCAAAAGCATCACGCCAGGCGCCTCCACTATGATTTACGTCTAGAAATGAATGGCGTCCTCAAAAGCTGGGCCATTCCAAAAGAGCCCCCTGCAAAGCATGGGGTTAAAAGGCTAGCCATACAAACCGAAGACCATGAGCTTAGCTATGCAGATTTTGAAGGTGTGATTCCAGAAGGAATGTATGGGGCTGGAAAAGTGGAAATATGGGACAAAGGTGAATACGAGATGGATGAGAAAGAAGATGATAAGCTTGCATTTTTTTTGAAGGGGAAAAAGCTAAACGGAAGATATTGCTTGGTAAAATTTAAAGAAGGAAAATGGTTATTTTTTAAGTGTTAAAATGTATGAGATGGAAATACTGAAAAGACTGAAAAAGGAGTATCCAGATGTAAGGGGAACAGCTTTGAATTATTCAAATCCTTTAGAGCTACTCGTGGCGACTATACTATCGGCTCAAACAACGGACGAAAGAGTTAACATTGTTACAGCCAGTCTATTCAAAAAATATAAAGAGGCGGAAGACTACGCCAGTGCAAGCCTGGAGGAGCTTCAAAACGACATAAAAAGCATAAATTTCTACAGAAATAAGGCAAAATATATCAAAGAAGCGTGTAAAATAATAGTTGAAAAATATGGTGGCAAAGTTCCAGATAGCATGGAAGAGCTGGTAAAATTGCCGGGAGTGAGCAGGAAGACGGCGAACGTTGTTCTTTCAAATGCTTTTAGAAAAGATGAGGGAATAGTTGTCGATACCCACGTTATGCGACTTTCAAAAAGACTTGGCTTGAGCAATGAAAGAGATAGAGATAAAATTGAGCAAGATTTAATGAAGAAATATCCTAAGGACTCATGGTTTGACATTGCAAATTTGCTCATCACGCATGGTCGCAGAGTATGCAAAGCAAGGAATCCAGATTGCAATAATTGTGTTTTAAAGGATATATGTCCATATTATAAAGAGAAGATACCATCGTGATAACATTATGAAAGAACTTTTATTATTGTTAAAAGGCCCAATATGGAAGTAACCACACCAATCAATATGCGTAAGGAATTGTCGTCCATTTTATTGACAAAGAAGGCAGTGAATGGAGTTGAAATCAAAGCTCCTGTTATTAGCGATGGTGCAAGAATCCAGCTTATTTTTCCGCTAAATATGAAATAGACTATCACTCCAAATCCACTTGTTACACCTTTTGCAAGGGATGTTATGCTGATGGCGTGCTTGCTTTTTGTTCCTGTTAAAATCTGTCCTGCTGTAATCAAGGGGCCGTATCCGGCGCCACTCAACCCTTTGTTGAAAGATGCGAATATACCCAGGGCAACTAATTTACTCCATGAAAATTTGAATTTCTTTTTTATTGTGAGCAGTATTATTATTCCTATTAAAAATATCAGTAAGCCAATGTACAATTCAATTATATATGTTCTTACATTTATTGCCACCATCACCGCTATGATTACGCCTATTATGCTTAAAATGCTTAATAAAACAGCTATTTTTAAATGAACAGAATTGCATTTATAAATTCGCATATAAAAGCCAGGGCTACGACAATTATGAAGAATTTGGGGGAGGCGGAGGCGCGAAGCACCGTAGCTGTATGTCCACTGGTAAGTGAGGAGATGGCTTGAACAACCGAAAGGTTGCAAAGAAATCTCTCACCGGATATCAGCCAAAAAGGATCTTCAGTAGAGTTACAAAGCCCAGAATGAGGGTTATAACACCTATTACTTTCTCAGCATAGTTTTTTTGACCTATTCTCATTGTTATATATGGTCCGATAAGTGATGCTATCAATGCTGGAACAGCTACAATAAGATAGATTGGCAGGAAAGATAATTTACCAAGTACAGCAAAAGCTAGCAATCCGACAATGCATACAGGAATTTCTGCAATATCACCTATTGATACAGATGGTCTAACATTATGATTGAGAACTATTTGTCCTGATACCACAACAGGTCCAAAACCACCACCCATAAATCCTTTATTGAATCCAGCCAGACTAGATATGAAAACGAGTCTTTTGAATGTTTTCCTGAGTTTTATTCCCAACAAAAGTAGGAGACCCAGTAGAGTAACAATCAGACCAATATATGTCTTTGTGATTGTCTTGGGCAGATTTACATTTAAAAATACACCAAGAGATACAAAAATAGTCGCTGGAATAGCCACAAGTAAAGCAACTTTTATATCCTTTCTGGTGAAGTTTTTAACTTTGGTATGGGTTAAACCACCACCTATATCAACAACCAACTGGGAAAGAAGGACTGTAGGAACAACAATTTCAGGAGAATATCCTGCTATTAAAAGAATTGGTGAAAGAATAGTGCCATAGCACATACCGAGAGATGTATCAATTAAAGCTGCGATGAATGCTACCAATAATATACTCAATGTAAATAAATCAAACATTGTCAAATCACCTGTCAACCTTTGTAATAAGAATAGTCCCATCCTTGAAAAGTATCCATCTGAGTTTATCTTTGTTCTTGATCGCAAATTTGTCTACAATGACCTTTGGTATGGTAGTTCGTCTCCTTGTTCCTCTTATAGTAACTGCGGTTTCTGTTACATATTCTACATCATTCATTTCAACTTTCATAGTGGCCACCGTCCATTCTAATATCTCATCAATATTTAAATTTGGTGTCAAACCAATATCATTTGGCGTCAAAATGTTTTGATGCCACTTCAATATGAAAATCAAAGATATTCCGAAATCTCCAATGAGATTCACGAAAGATGTCCCATCTCAACGTTTGCCAAATCCAGCCCATGCATCTATGAATCTGTCAACAGCTCTGTCGACAAAGCTTTCTCTGTATGTTATAAGCAAATCAATAACCTTTTCCTCATCCTTCACCACGTAAGCCTTTTCTTTTCCCATGGCTATTTCTTCAACGAGCCCCTCTTTTATAAGTTTCTTCATATGAAAGGATATTGTGGATGGTGCCTTTCCAATATGCTCGCATATTTCCTTATGTATTGCTTTTGGATGCGAGAGCAAAAAGAGAAGAATGCGCCTCGGCACCTCCTGGCGCAGCATGGAAAATATTCTTTTATCCTCCTTTTTTCCTTCCTTCCTGATAAAATATCTTTTGTATTTTCCATCCAGCCTTGCCTCAACAAGTCCTTTTTTCTCCATGTGATGAAGGTGGTAATCTATGGTACTTAAAGACATTCCCATGGCTCTTGCAATCTCTCTCTTATGCAAACCTGGTCTCTTTTCAATGAGTTCAAAAATTTTCTTTCTTGTTTCCAGAGCAAGCAGATTTTCATTCATTTTTTGGCTGCAGCAATATAAAGAAATGCGATTATGAGCAAATCCATTATTATCAGATTTTTGCTATTCATAAAAATGAACAGAATGGCTTTTATGAAGAAAACCAGAAATGATAGCGAAATGAAAAGAAGCTTTAGCTCCCTTAGCCTGCTGTATGATATCATTGAAATCACAAACAGGAGGAATGATAAACCAGCTATTACAACAACTGAAAACATCAGCAACTCGTTAATTTTATCACCCATCCTAAAATGATATCAAATATAAAAAATTTCTCGGTTTT
>JAGGXG010000001.1 GCA_021163175.1 Thermoplasmata archaeon | reverse complement strand
GAATGGCTGAATTGCTTAGAAAAGAGGAGCCAGAGAAATGCCTTATTTTTACAAACACAAGAGTGAAAACAGATATTGTGGCAAAAAAGCTATCTTTAGCTGGCTTTAAAGCAGCTTCCATTCATGGGGGATTGAGTCAAGCACGGAGAGATGCAATAATGGATTCTTTCAGAAAGGGAAGAACAAGGATTCTCGTTGCAACAGATGTTGCTTCTCGTGGCATTGATGTGAAAAACATAAGTCACGTGCTCAACTATGATGTTCCAAAAAATACCGAAGATTACATTCATAGGATAGGGCGGACCGCCCGCGCCGGCAGCGCCGGCATGGCGATAACAATGCTGGCAAAGCATGACCATGCTGCCCTTCGAAGGATAATAAGGAGATATGGCATCGAGATTCAGAAATGGCATGCAAAATAAAATAAAGGGTGTAATATTCTAATAATATGCTCGACAACATACAAAAAATAGACCTTAGAGAGCTATCCACTTTGTATGATGAGGAGAGCAGAGATGTTTTCATAAGTCTTTATTTGAATGTTGAAAATCTTGATAAAAAATTTATAGAAGAGCGAGCTAATGCCTGTAAATCTGTTTTGAAAGACGGTTTGATAAGAGAAAATTTTGAAAAAACAATGGATTGGATAAATGATTATATAAAAGAAGGGATGGAAGAAGGCCAAAAAGGATTGATTATATTTGCCTCCTATCTCAAAAATTTCTTCACAGACTATAAGCTTGGCGTTCCACTAAAAAATATGCTTGTTGTAGATTCCTCACCTTATATAAAACCTGTTGCAGAATTGCTTGATTTATATGATGAGTATGGGCTCGTTATGATAAACAACAATAAGGCGAGAATATACACTGTATCTGGAGGGAAAATAGGCTATGAAAGGGGGATTGCTGAACACGTGATGAATAAGCATAAAAAGGGAGGGTGGTCTCAGGCAAGATTTCAGAGAATAAGGAAAGGAGAGATAAAGCATTTTCTGAAAAGAGTGGCTGAAGATGTGGAAAAACTGGATGTGAAATACATCATTTTAGCTGGCCCTGGAGAAGCAAAAAAATGGCTGGTGGAATATCTTCCAAAAAATGTTGGCGAGAGAGTGATATCTTTTATAGATGCAAAATTTGGAGGAGATGTTGTTGCTTCTTCAGAAAAGGTAATTGAAGAGGAGAAAAGTGTTGAAAGAAAGGAGTTGATTCAAAATTTGGTAAATGAAATATTAAGAAATGGGCTCGCTGTGCATGGTGTAAGAGAAACGATTGAAGCAACGAGAAATGCTCAGGTTGAGATGCTACTCATTAAAAAAGGGTTTTCCATAAAGGGATGGAAGTGCGAGAAATGTCAGATTTTTGATGTTGGAAGCATTGAAAAATGCCCTTATTGCGATAGTAAGACAACGAGCGTTGATGTGATAGAAGAGTTGATTGAGCTTGCTGAAAGAACGGATGCGAGCATAGAGTTCATAGATGATGATATTCTTTCCAAGTTGGGAGGAATTGCAGGTTTTTTAAGATATAAGGCATCACAATAAATTTTTAATTTCTTTTTGTATTTCGAAATCATGAAAATAAAATGGCTGGGCCATTCCTGCTTTATAATAGAAGGAAATGATAGAATAATAGTGGACCCTTATATAAATGGCAATCCAGTGTGTCCAGAAAAGGTTGAAGATATTGAAGTGGATATAATTGCCATTACACATGCCCATGGCGACCATTTTGGCGATGCCATTGAAATTGCAAAAAACAATGGAGCAAAGATTGTGGCAATATATGAAATAGTTGAATATGCTTCCCAGTATGGAATTGAAGGCGAAGCAATAAATATGGGTGGTGGGGTGAAAGTTGGAAAAGGAACAGAGATAACAATGGTTCCAGCATTCCACTCATCTGGCTTCACAATGGCAAATTTCAAATTTGGCGGGGCAATGCCAGCTGGACTGATAATAAAATCAGGGAAAACTATTTATCATGCGGGCGATACAAGCATTTTTTCAGATATGAAGCTCATTGGCGAACTATATAAACCAGATGTTGCCCTTCTCCCGATCGGCGGACGCTATACCATGGATGCCCGCCAGGCGGCGCTGGCGGCGGAATGGATAAAGGCAGAGATTACGGTACCAATGCATTACAATACCTGGGATGCCATCAAGCAGGATCCAAAGGAATTTAAAAGAATGGCAGAGGAGCGAGGGGCAAAAGTTGTCATTCTGAATCCTGGTGAAGAGATAGAAATTTAGATATGGCATTGATGCAATCTTTTTCCACTTCTTCTATGCTTTTACTGGCATCTATGATAACCATTCTTTTTTCTTTTTTGGCCAGTTCCATATAATTTTCCTGAACCTTTTCAAGAAAACTTTTCTTTTCATAAATGATTTTTTTTCTATTCGCTATTCTTTCCAGAGCTTTTTCAACAGGAAGGATAAAAAGAAGGGTCAAATCCGGTTTTAAAATGAATGGTTTCTGAATTTCATCAATCCATTTTTCAGGATTTTCTATGATGCCTTTCAATGCCTCTTTTTGATATGCATATGTTGAGTCGAGATAGCGATCGCATAAAACAATCTTTCCTTCATTGATCCATTTTTTTATTTTTACAATATGCTCATTTCTATCTGCCATAAAGAGTAATGCAATAGTTATTGCATCTTTACCCTCCTCTATCGCTTTTTTAACACTTTCTCCAATCCATGAGTTTGTTGGCTCATATGTCAAAACAGAATTTTCAATTTTTTTTGCAATTCTACTGGCTATAGTTGTCTTTCCCGAACCATCTATTCCTTCAAATGTAATGAGTGCACCTTTCATCTATGGAATAGATGTTTCAAGTTTATAACTCTTTATAATTCCTCACCACATAATACAATCTTTGAGCTATTGTGATGGCTGCAAGTAAAGAGATTATCAACAATCCATAGAAAAGCTGATGCATGATAAAAGCGATTATAAAAACAAGGAGGCGATATGCTCTTTTACCCACTCCAATTTTTTTCAATTCTTTATGCCAGGCTGCTGTATAGCTGACCATATATGAAAGAATGAGTGCTGCAAAAGAAAGAGGCATCAAATTTTCGTATGATATTGCAATGCAGAAATAAAGAGCGCCTTCAATGATTCGATCTGTGAAGGCATCGTAAAAGGCTCCAAGTTTTGTTTTAGCATTCTCATTTTCAGCCACAGCTCCATCCAAGGCATCGAGAAAAGCAACAATTATGAATAAAGAAATGAATAATCCATCTTCATGATTTAATAAAAAATAGCAGGCTGGAATCATAAAAATTAAGGAGCTGGAGGTAACAACATTCGGTTTTATACCATATTTTATAAGAAAGGCAGTAAATGGCTTAATACTTTTATGGAACCTCCCCCTGACATCGTTCAAATCCATGATAGAATATCCATTTCAAATAAAAAGTTATTTAGCAATTCAGTATTCATTTCATGGAAATTGGAGAGAGAACATATATTGCAAAAAGTGCGAGAATAATAGGAGATGTTAAAATTGGCGAGGAATGCAGCATCTGGGAGAATGCCGTTATAAGAGCTGATTTAAACAGGATAGAAATTGGTGATGGAAGCAATGTTCAGGATTGCTGTGTTTTACATGTCTCGCCAGAGCATGGAATAAAAATAGGAAAAAATGTTTCCGTTGGACATGGAGCGATAGTTCATGGCGCAGTTATAGAAGATGACTGCATAATTGGGATAAATTCAACCATCCTGGATGGGTGCCGTATTGGCAAAGGCAGTGTGATAGCTGCAAATGCAATCGTGCCTCCAGAAACAAAAATACCACCAAACAGCCTTGTAGCAGGAGTCCCAGCCAAAATTATAAAGCAGGGGGAAGAATTTGCTGAAATGGCTCAAAAAAATGCAGAAATCTATAGAAACCTTGCAAAAAGATATTTGAATAAAGAGTTCTAACACCCACCCCCCTTCATTTCCACTGGAAAGTTTATATGCAAAGATGCTATAAAATTGTGCGTGGAATTGTAATTTCAAAAAATGATGCAAAGGAAATCATGGCATTGGCAAATTCTCTTGGTTATGAAATAGTTAAAGTATTCTCTCAAAAGAAAAATGAAACGGCACACTATATTGGTAAGGGGAAGCTTCAGGAAGTGAAGGAATTCATTGAAAACAATGAGATAGAGATAGTTTTTGTTGATGATGAATTGAAACCTTCTCAATGGTATAATCTCGAAGATTTTTTAGAGAGAAAAGTATATGATAGAATACGCCTGATACTGGAAGTTTTTGCAGATAGAGCCAACAGAAAGGAAGCCAAGCTTCAGGTTAAGCTTGCGAAATTAAGATATGAAAAACCTTTTGTGCGGGAATTGATACATAGGTTAAAAGAGAAGGAGCGGCCCGGATTTCTGGCGGGCGGCGAGTATATGGTTGCTGATTATTATGAAATGATAAAGAGACAGATGAAAAGAATTAAAGAAGAACTTAAAAAGATAGAGAAGGAGAGGGAGGTAAGGAGAAAGGATAGGAAAGAAAAGGGTTTTTATTTGGTATCAATAGCAGGATATACAAACGCTGGCAAAAGCAGCTTGCTCAAATTGCTGACTGGAGAAAATGTTTTGGTGGAAGAAAGGCTTTTCTCAACACTTTCCACAACAACAAGTAAGATGAAAAATTTCAGGAAATACAAACCTGTTTTACTTACTGATACAGTTGGTTTTATAAAGAATCTACCTCACTGGCTAATAGATGCATTTCATTCCACTCTGGAAGAAATCGAGCTTTCTGATGTTGTCATTCTTTTGGTAGATGCAAGCGATGAAATGGAGGAATTAAAAGAGAAAACTTTAACATCTATGAGAGAGTTAAAGAGAATGGAAAAGCATCCTGAAACAATAGTTGCATTGAATAAGATAGATCTTTTAGATGAAGATACAGCAATGAAGAGAAAAAGATTGGTAGAAGAACTGATTGGAAAACAATGTATTCCAATCTCAATAAAGAATAGGATAAATGTAGATAGGCTCATCTATAAAATTTATGAAAAATTGCCTTCCGAAATAGAGATGGAAATATATATTCCAAATGGAGAATATGAGCTCATTAAATGGATATATGAAAAAGCTGAGGTTGAAGAAATGGAATCTGGAGAAGAAATAAAAATGAAAATAAGATGTAGCGAAAGAATTGCAAAAATAATGGAAGGGAAATGTAGAAAAGCAGGAGGGAAGGTGAGATTAAATGGATATGGAAGATAGAATCAAAAAAGATCTTGAAATGTTTGAAAAGAATATTAAAAAAACCAAAAATAAAAGGATAAAGGATATGGCAACGCGCTATTACGAGGATGCCAAATACTATCTTGATAAGGGTGATTTATTTACATCTTTTGGATGTATAAATTATGCTCATGGCCTGATAGATTCCATTTTAAATAGAAGAGCAAAGATAGTAGAGATAGCTGGCTGCGCTGGCTGTGGAAAGACAAGAGTGCTGGAGCATATTGTTGATAGACTGAGAATAGATTATGAGATACTGGCAATCATAATAAATTTTTCTGGAAATGAAGATTGTAAGAGAATGGAAAAATATGGAATTAAGACCATATGCATAAACACTGGAAATGAATGTTTAAATGAAGAGTTGCTGGAGAATGCAATTGAAGAAATTGCGGAAGACGTGGATTATATATTTGTGGAGAATGCTGGCTCGCTAACATGCTCTTTCATAAATCCAATGAATAAGAAATTGCTTGTTGTTTCTCCCAATAAAAATTTATTAAAGTTCCCGTTACCCTTTCAGACTGCAGATTTTATCGTTGTAACCGCGAAAGATGATGATTTTAAGGAAGAGATCAAAAAATTAACAGATGCTGAGATAATAGAAATAGATATGGAGAATGGAAAAGGTATAGAAAGGATTTTAGAATGGCTAAGGAAGTAGTCTTGATAGGTGTTGGCCACATTTTTGATATTGGCGAGAGAATAAAAGAACTACTCTCAGCGGAGGCGCCGCCAGCAGTGGCAGTGGAATTGGATGAAAAAAGATTGTATGCATTAATGAATCCTGTTAGAAAAAGAAAGCTTGGCATATATTCATTACTTTCTTTCAGCCAAACAATAATGGCGAGAAAATTTGGGGTGATTGCTGGAAATGAAATGCTTGCTGCCGTGGAATTCGCTAGAGATAAGGGCATACCATTGTATTGCATAGATATGGATTCCTACTATATTGTGAATAAATTGTGGAGGAGTATAGGATTTAAAGATAAGGTAAAGATACTTTTATCAATCATTGCCTCCTTATTTTTATCTAAAAAAAGAATCAAAAAAGAGATTGATGAACTACAGGATAATGGCATCATCGAAGAAATGGAAAAATATTTTTCAGATTTGAAAAAGATATTGGTGGATGAAAGAAATGAATATATGGTAAAAAACATCCTCAGGATTCTGGAAGAATATGATAGAGTTGTTGCAGTTGTTGGTGAAGGACATGTTGATGGAATGGAAAATTTGTTGAAGAAAGCAAATATGGAGGTAAAAACGATACATTTGAAAGATTATTTAGATTGACTAATTCATCAAACAAATTTCATCATTTCCGAAAGAAGTTTTTCTATGCCCTGATTCTTTGATACAATAATGAAATCCTCCATTGGAACAGCAAAATAATTGCTATACTTCTTCCCATTTTCTTTAACTTTCAGAACAGGTATCCAGTACCATATGTTAAAATGATTTTTCTCATTTGAAAAAACGAACCATATGTTGAGCCTATATTTCTCCTGCATTTTGCAGTATTTCAATGTTTCTTCAGCATTTATTTGAAATTCGGCATATTTTCTAGCTGGCTCTTTATATTCTACATCTGTCAGAATAAAACCAATGTTGGGAATCAAGATCATAAAATCAGGTCTCTTAACTTTTTCTTTCTTAAATGCAGATGCGAATGTATCTGGTTCTTGATGAATATACCAAAAAGGAATCTCATATTCATCCAACCATTCCTTAAATTTATATTCAGCCATCCTCTCTTTTTCTTTCACATTCATCAATAAAAAATAATCCTCCATTTATTTATTTTTCATAATCTATAAGGCTGCTTCTTTTAAATAAACTAATCAAAAAAAAACACTTCTACATTCTTTCCCTTACTATTTCTGAAGCACATCGTTGCCATATTTATATTCATCCTTCCAGTTTTTTGTTTCTTGCCTCAATAAAATTTTGGCATTATATAAATGCATCAGGAGAAACATTGATATCACCCTCAAAACGATTCTATCTTTTCATACCGTAATCCAATCTTCCAGTTCACCATTTATTATATCTTCTACCTCTTTTTTATCTTTTATTGGTTTTCTCTTTACTATCTCTGCAGCTGCCTTAGGCGAGATTTTTGGTATGCTTTTCAATTGTGTATAACTTGCTTTATTTATATTGAATGGGTATTCTATTGCAGATACACTTCTAAATCCATGGTCATATATTTTAACATCAACAAATCTGTTTATCTTTGTTTTATAAGGTAAATAAATCAAGATGGGATATGTTCCTATCTGTCTTCCATAAGTTGCATTGCCAATATTCAATTCAAGATAGACATTTTTCAGTATGCTCCCATATGGTAAAAGTTTCTGTAGCATGGGCCTATTTATTTCCTCATTCACTTTTTTCTTGAACTTCTTGAATTTATCTCTATCTATCTCCACTTTTTTTCCTTTCAAATTCACGACCTGTCTTATGTTTATTCTTCTCAAAAGCAAATTCTTTTCCAAAACCTCCTTCAGAAATTCATAATTCTTTATGTATGTTTTTTCACTCTCCCCTTTTAAGCCGAAGAGCAAATTCAATCCTGGTAATATATACGGCATGCCATTCCATCCTCTCTCTCTTCCAACTTCATTTAAAATCTCTATAGCTTTCATTACCTGCCATGGTTGGGCATTCAAATTATTTTCCCTGATAACCTTTTCATCAGCACTTTCCATTCCAAAAGCAGCCACATTTCCAGGGGTTGCATATTTTTTCAAGAGTTCAGCAATTTTAATTGACTCATTTTCCCATTCTGCTATTACAGCAGGATTTGCATTATCTATATGCGATACCGAAGGCTTCAACTTTGCAATACCTTCAAGCAATCTTTTTATAGCATTCACATTTGGTTTTGGCGTTTCGCTTTTCCCTATTCCAATAGCTTTATATGAAAAAAAGCAGGATTGGCACCCCAACCTAAAATTTTTAACACCATGTTTCATCAACTCTTTTATTTCCATTAAAATTTCTCTTTCTTCCCTCATAGCTGGCCTGCCAAAAGATGGTTCCATGCAAAAACTGCAACCCCCATTAAACCACCTTGTACAACCTCTGTAAGTTTCAATCTCAGCAATCAATGGTTGAGGAAAATCTGGATGTTGCTTGACGACCTCAGCCCCCATAATCGCCCATCTTTTCCATTCCTCCCTGCATCTCCTTCTATGGACTATTTCTCCATTCAAAAAATCATATATGAAAGCATCACCATCAAGAATCGAAGAATAATCAAAAAAATCATTTATTTTAACAGGCTTTTTTCCACCACCCTGCCCCAGCCCGAAAACGGCGGCGCTGCCAGCCAGTATTTTTACCCCCTGAAATTTGCGTGTTAGCTCTTTTATCTCTTTCCATGAGATGGGCATGCCCCGCAGATATTTCCCGGGCACGATAGCTCCAGCAAAGATGAGCAATATATTCCCGTTTATTCTTCTTCCTTTTCTCCATTCTTCTATGGTTATGTATTCATATTCATGACCAGCATCTTTTATTGCCCCTGCAATGTATCGGATATATGGCGAAATGTAAGGAGGGACACCAAAGCAGGATGGTTCATCTACGAATCCATCCAGGATTGTAACAAGCACAATTTTATAGCATCTTTGCATATAAACTTTCCAGTGGAAATGAAGGGGGGTGGGTGTGGTTAGAATGTCATGATACTCGCCATCAAATTACGCATATTGACAACTACCGCTTTTGCAGGATCGGGCATAAAATTCATTGTTTTTTGATAATCTGTTTGAGATTGCCAGGCGGAAGCGTTCACAAGCAAAACACCTCTATAATTTTCTACAGCAGTGGTATGAACATGTCCAGTAACAAAGATATCTGGAATCGCATCTATAACCAAATAATCTTCTCTCTCAGGAGCTATTGATGTAATGCCTCCATACATCGGCGCCAGGTGGCGGCGCCTCAGCATCTCCCTCATTATTTTTGTTGGTTCATTCTGGCTCAAGCCGGGCAGAGTTGTTGCAAAGTCTTGTATTGATTGGCCATGATATGAAAGGATAACAATGCCATTTATTTCCATATAGCATGGATTGCCAACGAATATAACATTTCCATCGAATAACCCTCTAATTTCTTTCTCGAAAGCAGGTTGTGGCAGGGGCGGGCGCACTGCATCATGGTTTCCTGGTTGCAGAACTATCTTTATGTGCTCTGGCACGCTCTTTAGCCTTTTAGCAACTTCTTCATATTGCTCATATAAATCTTCTATTGCGAGATCATATTCCTGTTTTGGATACACGCCAACACCCTCTATGATATCACCCGATATAACAACATATTTTACTCTCTTAGCAACCTCTTTTTGTCTTTCATTGCCTATCTCTCCGTTAAGCCATTTTATAAACTTCTCCCATTTCTTTTCCAGAAAACTCTTGCTTCCTATGTGTGTATCGGAAGTAAACACAATATATTCATCCAACGCCCCATTTTTCTTTTTCATTATCGGTATCTCTGGCCTCACAATGCTTCTTGCAATGAGTAAATCATTTTTCCTCTTTCCTATTATCCCAATAACTTCATCATTCACAATAGCGGAATCAACATCCTTTGGAATGAAAACAGGAAACCATGCTTCCTCATCTTCTATCTCTGCTATGTATCCATTTCTTACACTCCTCACATCTCTAACGATTCCAATTACAGCAACATCTTCATGCCTGTTTATCCTTTTAATGGGAATAACACTCCTCATTTCATGCCTTTTCCTAATCAATGATGCGATCTTTTCATACCTGTCTCTAAAAACATTCAGGAAGCCATCCAGCCCGCCAGCCTCTATCCTGTTTGTCACATCTTTCAATATCTTGAATTCTTCCCCCTTTTCTTTTATCTCAACCACTCTCTTCTCCCTTTTTGGCTTCTCCAACAAACTCTTTAATAGATCGAGAGACAGCACCAATGGTTTTTTCTCTATTGCTTCAAAAATGTCTATTACATTCTCTCCACTCTTTAAAATGTAATCAACAGCTTCAGGCTCAATCAGCATGCCATGTTGTTGAAAGAATGAAATTATGGCTTCTCTGTCCATTTTAGCCGGCACAGACACGCTGCCAAGTGGATGCATGAAACGAACCCTGATTTGCCCCAGCCCTTTCCTCAGCTCCGCGCCCCCTCAAGCACCGATGGTTCCTGGGTGGGCCGCTCCCTTCCGGGCCTAACCCTTTGTCCAGGATAAAGACTGGCATAACAGCCCTCCAGCTGCCTGCCAGCCACCCTCGGTCCTGAGGGACGGAACATCATTGTCCAGGGCTGGATCAGAGCGCATTTCATGCATCGCCTCGGCGGCTTCGGCTCCGGCGAAGGCGATTTCCGGTTACAGGGGACGCCTAACCCCCCAGCCTAGTCTGTGCCTTTAGCCATCTATAAAAATAGGCGTGGTTAATAAACTTATGGCTTTCTGGTGAGCAGGAATTGGCACCTGAACATGCGGAAAAGAATCCATATGAGTGTGGCTGTTTGAAATGCAACATCTCTTGCCATATGCCATAGAAAATCACCATATTTGTTTATGTCTGGCAGGCCACGATAATAACCAGCCCAGAATGCATCTTTCGCCAAATATATGGTGGCTATTACGAATATTGCTATGGTTAGTACATCAACATAAAAAAGCCATCTTGTCCATTCTCTTTCCATGAAGAATGATTGCAAATGAATATAAAAGTTTATGTGTTTATGAGACAAAGCCCAAACATCGGCTTTATATACTGGCTAATCTGTTTTATTTAATGATCGTTACAGCCGCCATAATATTCAAAGGGGAAAAAATACTGATAGCGAAGCGCCACCATCAATGGGAATTCCCGGGAGGAAGACTTGAGGAGGACGAAACCATGGGGGAGTGTATTGTAAGGGAAATAAAAGAAGAGCTTAATATTGACATTGCCATCATAAAAAAGTTTTTGGTTGTGAGAAATGAAGAAATAGAATTGCATGTTTTTATGGCAAGATATCTAGAAGGAGAGATAAAATTGAATTTTCATCAGGATGTTAAGTGGGTTGATCTGAAGGAGTTAAATGAATATGAATTTCTGCCTTTAGATAAAAAAATTGTTGAGAGATTGCTGAAAACAAAACCCAGTATCTCCGAAAGTAAAAATTTAAGAAAAAATTAAAGCCCTGGGCGTATATTCCATCAAAAGGAGGGGATGGAATATGCCAGAGCCCAGGGCCAGCAATAAATTTTTCAGGAAAATAAATAGATTTTCCTTTGGTTTTATAGAAGGAAAAAAATCAATTTCCATGAAAAGCCCAATTCAACATATAATGATAATGAGATGCTTCAAACTCTTCTTTTTCTTTCGATCAGGAACAGATATCCTGAAAATGGATGCAAGAGATATAAAGAGATAACAAAAAATAATGTTCCTGATGCAGATACGATTTATAGAAGAATAAAAATGAAGAGATGGAAAGAAATCTTGCTCGAATATAATGAAATACAGGCAGAGATTATAAATGAAGTAAGGAAAAGAACTCATTCAAGTAAAGCAATTGTCTTAATCGATGAGCATGAGATACCATGGTATGGAGAGTCGAATGAATATGTTGTTGGAACAAAGAATTTCCATGGAACAAAATGGGCTTTCAAATACATAACAATAAATGTCCTCATTCATGAATACAAGATTTGTCTTTTCGCCTTACCAGTAACGCCACTTTCTGAGGAATATGAGTTACTCGATGAGTTGTTGAATTTGGCAGAGAGATTTTTCAAAATAAGATTGGTTTTATTTGATAGAGGATTTTCAAAAGATAGCAAGATCTTGAAAGTTGTGGAGAAACATGGCTTGAAATATCTCGCTCCAATGGAAAAATATGAAGGAGTTAAAAGAATAGCAAACTCTGGAGATGGAGTAAATCCATTTTATTATACGGATTATGAATTTGGAAGGGATAAAGCAAAAACAAATTTGTTTTTCGTTCCAAATGAAAAACATGAAAAAGAGAAATGGAAGAATTATCATGTTTTCTGCACCAATATCGATGTAACAAAAGCAAATCTTCTTTTTCTTGCAGATTTGTATGGCATGAGATGGAATATAGAGAATTTTTATAGGGACGGAGAAAATTTCATGATAAAAACAAAGACAGCTGACTTTGTTGTTAGATATTTCTTTTTCCT
>JAGGXG010000148.1 GCA_021163175.1 Thermoplasmata archaeon | reverse complement strand
TCGCTATTTCTGTAAGCAACGAGAGATATTCCTTTGAAACAAAAATTTTTCCATCTTTTCCAATTGGCACATCCATCTTTTCTGTGCTTAATATTTCCACCATAACCTTCCCGTTTATTGATTTTATTGAGGAATATTTAAAGCCAGATTGAATTGCTGCATGTAACAAAGCTTTTGCATTTTTTAAAGAAATGGTGAAAACATGGAAAATTGGTGATTGGACCAAAAACCATAACTCGCCATTCGTTGCTTTACCCAAAGCCTTTTCCAAATCTTTCATGCTTATATCATGATGCCACTTGCCCAAAAATTTTGCCTTTCTTTTTCTTCCCGGCAAAGGAATTTCAAGCAACGCTATTCTTCCAGAACAACTGCTCGTTGTAAAAAAATCCGCCATTTCATTTAATTTTTCTATTATTGGCATGGCTTTTTCATCAACTTTCTTTCTTGCCATTGCTGAATGAAGCTTGCCCATGGCAATTTCCTTGCCCCTCAAAAACTGTTTTTTGGCCTTCTCCATTTCCTTTCCAATTTCAAACAAAAGTTCTTTGAATTCACCCCTCCTTATTCCAATTGCTCCAAATATGCCCACAAGTATTCCAGATATGCTATCAGCTATTAAATCCGTCATTGTATCATGTAGACTAACCTGAGCAACTGGAATGCCGTGGGAAAAGATCTGATCGGAGGCAAACTCGGCAATTTCCCATAGTGCGCCCATTGCCATGGTGAATATTATGATGAAGAATGCAAGCATTGGTAAATCCATATGGATGCGAATTGAATAAACATCGAGCACATACATTACAATGAGAGCAAAAAAGGCAACGATGCCAGATGCAAGAAAATGGGCAAATTTATCATACCATACCACGGCGTACAGCCCGAGGGCGCCGCCCCATATATGCAATGAAATGGCAAAGGCGAGCAAAAATTCAACAAGCCATGGAACATTGAATTTTATACTCCTCTTTATCAATACTGGCGATATGGAGATGATGAAGCCGATAATGCATGCAAAACCCCAGAGCAAATCGTGTTTGTAAAAAGCATATATTGCAAGAAAAATCATGAATGCTTCCAGCAGGCGAGATGCTATAACACCTTTCATAACATTATAATCGGCATGAATATAAAATCATCCAAAATTTTTTTAATAACGCCTGCATACATTACCAAATGCTAAAAGAAATTGTATTTCACGGAAGAGGTGGACAGGGCGCGGTGACAGCTGCAAATATTCTTGCGAGTGCCGCTTTAAAAGATGGCCATAAGGATGTGCAGGCTTTTCCATTTTTTGGGGCAGAAAGGCGCGGAGCGCCTGTCAGAGCTTTTGCCCGTATAAGCGATGAAGAAATAAATCTAAGGAGCGAAATAAAGGAGCCAGACATAGTTGTTGTTCTCGACACTGGTCTGCTATCTGTCGTTGATGTGGCTAGTGGAGTAAAGGAAAATGGACTCATACTAATAAATACAAACATGCCTCCCTCGCATTTCAATTTTCCATGTAAAGTTGCTACCGTAGATGCAACTTCCATTGCCATTGAGCAGAATTTGTTGGTTAGTGGCATACCTGTCGTTAATACACCGATGGTTGGAGCCCTTGCAAAATTTCTGGGCATAAGCATAGAAGCAATAAAAGAAGCAATAAAGGAAAGGTGGCGCGGGGAGGCAGGCGAGAAAAATGCAAAGGGGGCGGAAATAGCATATAATATGGTGAAAACATGATGGAGACTGCCATTTCATATCCAACGGAAGGGGGAATGGGAAAAACAGGCAGTTGGAGAGTTTTCAAGCCCGTCCTGGACGAGAGCAAATGCATAAAATGCTGGCTGTGCTGGATTTATTGTCCGGAGGCAGCGATAGATAAAAAAGAGTTTCCAGAAATCGATTATGATTATTGCAAAGGATGCGGAGTATGCGCCAATGAATGTCCTGTTAAAGCAATAAAAATGGAGAGGGAGGAAAAATGATTATAGATACTGCAAATCATATTGCTGCTCTGGCAGCTAAAATGGCCAAGCCAGCCGTCATAGCAGCATATCCCATAACACCACAAACAACAATCGTTGAAAAACTCGCCCAGTATGTTGAAAATGGCGAATTAAATGCGCAGTATATAAGAGTTGAATCCGAGCACTCAGCAATGGCAGCATGCATAGGCGCAGCAGCCACAGGCGTAAGAACCTTTACAGCCACTTCCAGCCATGGCTTATTGCTGATGCATGAAATGGTCCACTGGGCTGCTCTTGCAAGGTTGCCTATTGTGATGGTGAATGTTAATCGTGCTATAGGACCAGGGTGGAACATATGGAGTGATAGCAATGATTCAATGGGGCAGCGCGATACAGGATGGATTCAGATATATGCTTCAAGCAATCAGGAGGTATATGACAGCATAATACAGGCATATAAAATTGCAGAGCATTCGGATGTCATGCTTCCTGTAATGGTTGCCTACGACGGCTTTATTTTGAGCCATACATCAATGCCTGTTGATGTGCCGGAGCAAAGCAAGATAGATGAATTTCTGCCAGAATTTAAGTCACTCTGGAAGCTTGATATTGAAAATCCAGTAACGCATGGAAACATAATAATGCCTTCCGACTACATGGATGTTCGCTACTCCATGAATGAAGCAATGAAAAAAGCGAAGAAAGTGATAGAGGAAGTTGGAGAAGAATATGGCAAAAAATTTGGAAGAAGCTACGGGCTCATAGAAGAATATATGACGGAAGATGCAGATTATGTTATCATCGCCACAGCAGCTATAGCAGCTGAAGCCAAGGAGGCTGTGAAAAAGCTTCGTGAGAAAGGAAAGAAAGCGGGGCTTGCCCGCCTGCGCGTTTTCCGCCCTATGCCGTATGAATTACTCAAATATGATAAGATGATCGTGATAGATAGAGCGGTTTCAGTTGGATTGGGAGGTGTATTGTACAATGAGCTTCGATGGATGGGAGACGTATATGGATTCATAGCTGGCTTGGGAGGCAAAGATGTTGGCTATGCAGACATCGTGAGAATGTATGAGCTTGCAGAAAAAGGAAAGGAAGGATGGTATGGAATTGAGGTGAAATAATGGTTGCAATACCAAAGTTGCCTGAAGAGGAATATTTATTGAAAGGGAATGCAGCATGCCCAGGTTGCCCTGCTACAATTGCTTTGAGGACGGCTTTGAAGGCATTGGGCAAAAAAACAATGCTCATAGTTCCGGCTTCATGCAGCGCTGTCATACAGAGCCTTGTCCCAAAAACTTCTTTTGCCGTTCCCACGCTCAATATTGCTTTCGCCGCCAGCGCTGCTGCTGCAAGCGGTGTGGCTGCAGCCCTGAAAATGCTTGGAAAGGATGACATAACACCCGTCGTTTGGGCTGGAGATGGAGGAAGCTATGATATTGGTATACAGGCTTTGAGTGGTGCGCTTGAAAGAGGAGAGAATTTCATTTATATCTGCTATAATAACCAGATGTATTCAAATACTGGAATACAGAGGAGCGGGGCAACGCCTTATGGAGCATGGACAACGACAACATGGACGGGAAAGAGAGAAATGCAGAAAGAACTTGCAGAAATCGTTCTGGCACATCATCCTCCTTATGTTGCTACAGCCAGCATAGCCTATCCAGATGATTTGTATGATAAAGTAAAGAAAGCAAAGGAAATGAAGGGGCCACGTTACATTGAGATACTCACTCCATGCCCGCCAGGCTGGCGCTTCGATATGAGCAAGACCGTTGAGCTTGCCCGCCTCGCTGTACAGACAGGAGCATGGGTTTTATATGAAGCAATAAATGGAAAAATTGAATTCACGAGCTATAGCAAGATGTTACTCAAAGGTAAAAAGGAGAGAAAGCCAATAGAAGAATATCTAAAATTGCAGGGTCGCTTCCGCCATTTGACTGAAGAAGATGTCAAAAAAATAAAGGAAAGCATAGACGAGAAATGGAAGCATTACATGGAATTGTATGAGGAATGAATTGAAGGAATAAGAATTGAGAGAGTAAGCAATTTTGCTATGTTTCCAGATTTCAAAATTTTTTCATAACAGAAACGTGAGTTTATATCTTTGATGGTGTAAGGTTTTTAATGCATAAATGCATAAGAAATTAATGGAGATGAAATAGGGGTAGAATGGTATGGTCGTGGAAACTGAAACAGTAAAAATTAAGGAAGAGGTAGGGCGAGGAACTCGTGGAGGACCATATGTTTATGTAGTCGAAGGAAATGAATTCATACACATTAGCGAATACGCCATTAGAGAATCGCCTGGTAAATACAAAGACGAGGTAATTTATGAAGTTCCTAAAAACAAATTGGTCGGAAAAACCATATATTGTTTTGATTTTTCCAGAAGTGGCGGGGGATTTTTAATTAAATGCAAAATCGATGATTTTGAAAATGGGCATCTAAAAAAATACGAATATCTTGAATTACTTGGAGAGCGCATTAATGAGATACGAAGCTTAAGATTTCGAATAAGAGATTCTACTCTTGCAATACTTTTGGCACAATTTAAAGATGTAATAATTCCCATTGTCAATGAAATTAAAGAATACCAAAGGAAAAACAACTTTGAAATTTCTTTTATGGGTCATTTGTCACGATTAGAAAATGCATTTAAAGATCCTGAAATGTATTATTTTACCTTTATGAGCCTACCAAAAGATAGGAGTAGGATTAATAGTTTAAAAGTCACAAGAAGATGGATATATCAAATGTGGCTACTTAAATTGGCATGTGAAGCACTTAAAATATCTAAATTCAAGAGTCATGAATATGAAGGAAAAATATATTGGTGGATTGAGCAAGGATCTGAACTTAGTACAACTGTTGGAGAATCGCCTCTTGGGAATCTAACTTTTTGGCTCGAATTCCAGCCGAATAAAAGTGCACATATGATTGGTTTGTTTACTAAAAAACGTACCCCGATTAGACCAGATATTGTGGTGGTAGAAGGATATTTTGAGAGAACAAAGGAGTTTATTGATTCTAAAAAACCCATAGACTTAATCATAGAATGTAAAGAAGATCCCTTCGATAAATGGAAAAATGAGATTGATTCGCAGATCATACCCTATCAAGAAACTTTTAAACCCAAGAAATTCATCATTGCATCTTTAGAAAAAGTGCCGGAAAAAACCAAAGAGTATTTAGAAAAGCATAAAATAACTGTTGTTGATTGCTT
>JAGGXG010000159.1 GCA_021163175.1 Thermoplasmata archaeon | reverse complement strand
GCCCAGTAAAGTATTGAATCCTCGCTGAGTCTTTTTCCAATTTCCCATGCTATTTCTCTTGTTCCAGCGTTTTGAGACATGCTCTCCACGATTTCATTCATCTTCTCCTCTATTATTATGCCATAGCTTTCATTTGGAATAAAAATGTTTCCAAGTCTGTTTATTCCTTTTTCATGCAGCTTTGCATCATCGGCAAAAAAAGTTCCATGATAATATGGTTTGAAGCTTCTTGCCAGATCATGATCGAGTGTTCCGCATGTCGTTATTATTGCATTCACCATCTTCCTTTTCACCATTTCTTTGATAACACCTCTCGTTCCAGTTGCAACTATGCATGCTGGGAATGTCAGAAAAATGTAGTATTCATCTTTAAGCATCTCTTCATATATGTTTACAGCTTCTCCAAGCTTTTTTGCTGTGAAGCCACCTGCCATATAAAACTGCTTTACCAAATCATCGACATTCTTTATGCCATTCAAATCAATGTCCTTAACAATCATAAAAATGAAAAGCGAACAAAATATAAATTTATTTCAGAGTTCCTATTATGGATGATAGGAGCTATGCTCTAATTGCTGTAATGCTCTGGGCTACGGTAGCGAGTGCATTCAAAATTTCTTTGAAATATTTGTCTCCTATCCAGCTTCTTTTTCTCTCCTCCTTCTTCTCCATTCTCTGCCTGCTTTTCATCATCACCATACAGGGAAAATTAAAGCTGATTTCCTTCGATGCAAAAAGCATAAAAGCTTCCCTCATCATGGGCTTTTTGAACCCCTTCCTGTATTACATCGTTTTATTCAACGCCTACGCCATGCTGCCGGCACAGCTGGCGCAGCCCCTCAACTATACATGGCCATTGATGCTCATCATATTTTCCTCGATAATTTTGCATCATAAGCTCAGTCTGCGTAGCTTCATCGCATTGCTCATAAGCTTTTCAGGCGTTGTGATAATTTCTTTCAAGGATAGTTTTCATTTTCATTTCAATATTGGCATATTTCTTGCAATATCAAGCTCAATAATATGGGCTCTCTTCTGGATTCTGAATTTGAGGGACAAAAGAGATGCTTCAATAAAGCTTTTCATGAATTTTCTTTTTGGCTTCATTTTCATTTTGCCTTTTGCTTTTCTTCAACCCCGCTTCAACATCATTGGAATAGCTGGAGCATTATATGTTGGGCTGTTTGAAATGAGTGTAACATTTTTCATATGGCTCAAGGCACTGGAAAAATCAAAAAATTTCGCAAAAACGAGTAATTTCATATATCTTTCCCCATTCATTTCCTTAATTTTCATACATTTTATAGTGGGCGAGAGAATATATGTTTCAACGATGATTGGGCTGATTCTCATCATTCTCGGAATAATTTTGCAACCAAAACAATTTTCCGTAAATGCATGATGGGTTATATGATTATTATTTCATTAACGCATTCATTTATTCCTTTAACATTCTGAGTAAAAAGAAAAATGATGATAAGGAAACGCCTTCCGCAGTTCCAAAGCCTTTTTATATTAACATTTTTTAGATATCATGAAAAAAGAAATAGAAGCAATATATGAAGATGGTTTTTTAAAAATAGTGAAACCTGCTAAGATAGAAGGAGATAGGATAATAGTCAAAATACTCAATAGAGACGAAATTTTAACCGATGAAGATGTAAAAGATATATTGAAAGCAATAAATGAGAAAAATAAAGGAAAGGCACACTCTTTTGATGATGTATTTAGGTAATGTTCAAAATTTTCTTTTCGACAAAGAGTAGGAGGCAAATAAAAAGGTATAGGATTTTATATGTTGTGGATAAACAACGAGAAGAAGTTTTAATCGTAAAAATAGAGAAAAGGAGCGAAACAACCTATGGAATCAAATAAGTTCAATATCATTTTTTATCCAGCATAGATCCTTGTGAAATCTCGTCAAAATTGTCCTCTCCATCTGGCTATGAATATGGATAAAATAAAGAATGATGGAAGTTGAAATGCTTTGTGACATTTTCCTTCATGTTATTTTTATCTTTTTCACTCATTCTTTTTTCACTCACCCACCATACCATCAAAAAATAAATATCCTGGTGAGATTATATTTTTATGAGAGAAAGAGAAATGTAATCTACATTGATGGCAAACCAGTGCTAAAAGGGAGAAATTTAAAAAAGCTTGTGAAAATGGCAAAGGAAAAATACCCAGAAAAAATATCTATTGGTTGGGAAATGCCAGAAGGTGTTTTAATTGCCTGAAAGGAGTTTTGAATATAAAGAAGGGAAAAGTGGAATATTTGGAAAGATAAAAAGGCCTTTGATTGATGTTGAAGTAGAAGATTATAATGGGGATTGGTTAAAATTGAAGGATGTTTTGGTTAACACAGGTGCAGATATTTCTATTTTACCTCGTGACCTTGGGGAAATGATTGTTGGTGATCAATGGTTTCGTATTTATAGCTCCTACTGCCATTGCTGGTTCAAATGATGTAATACCGATTTTAGGAAAGAAATAAAGGAATAGATTTGTTTAATGCAATTTTTAAGAAAGGGAGAAATTTAACTCTCCAATGGAAATAATGCATATAAGCCAAATTTAACAATTCTAACATGATAATATAAGGCAAGAAAAAGAAAAAATTTACGATTTATGTCATATCTCGCTTTCCTTTCCTTCTACCAAAGCCATGAAATGTTTCATTCCTTCTCTTGGTCCTTTAACAAAAAGAATGTCTCCTTTCTTAATCATTGTATTTTTGTTTGCCCCATAAATCCATTTTTTTCCACGCTTTATGGCTACAACCCACATCCCGGTTTTTGTTGCAAGTTCAATATCGCCAAGCTTTTTTCCGTTAAGCACAGAATTTTCTTTCACTTCAGCCTTCAAAATTACTTCGTCACTTTCCAGTATGCTTTCCTTTATAACAGGATGCAACTCTATGTCTCGTAGCTCAACATCTGCTATTTCACGGGCAGCATCCGCTATAATTTCTGAGCAATTTCCAAGCCTTATTATTGCCAGCGTTTCATCAACTTCAAGTTCTCCCTTTTTTGAATCTTCGACTGCAAGCTTCTGCAATTCATAGTGTAACTTATCGATATAATCTTCGAGTTCATAAACTTCTTTTGCAATTTCTTTATTATCATACAATGTGGAAGAATAAGCCAAGTCAACCATCAACTCGGCCTTCTCTTTTAATTCAAGCAGCATCGCCTCAGCTTCTTCCTCACTCATTCAAGCACCTCTAACTCGCCTTTCAGAAATTTCTTCAAATGCTGCAATCCTTCTTCGGTTCCTATGCATATAAGACTGTCATTTGCTCTCAGTCTCACCTCTGGCGAAGGACCATATATCCATCTATCCTTCCTTCTTATTGCAAGAATCCTGACTCCTGTCTCCGAAGCTATATGCAGCTCTCCAATTTTTCTGCCAATAGCCTTTGATTTTTCATCGACACTCAATTTCTTTATCACCTCGTCCGATTCCTTTATAAGGCGAGGCAGTATGGGGTGCTCAAGTTTCAAAGACAAAATTTTTACAATGTCTCCAGCTGCATTTGATATGGTCTCCGCCGCCTCCGCCACCTGGAGGATGCCCGCCATCTGCTCCGCATCTTCGGGTGTGCGGGCTGCAAGCATAGCCATCATCCTTATCATGTAATTCAGCTTATCCATTCTGACCTCGAGGTAGCGAACTTCTTCAGCTATCTCTTTATTATGAAAAAGAATGGCAGAATAGGCAAGATCAACAATGAGCTCAGATATGCTTTTCATTTCTTTCAGTATTTCTTTTATGCTCGCAGGCTCATATTCAATTTCTTCAAATTCTGCTTTTTTCCACCGAGGAATTTTCATGCTTGGAATAATTGTAAAACTTCTATATAAAACTTACAATCTCCTTATTTTTCCCACAGTAGAGAAAAAGAGCAGGCCATCGGCTATAGCATATATTTCAAGGTTTTCTATGTCCTCTTTTTTTAAAACAGGCGACAAATATTCTTCTTTATCTGCTGTTGAAACATCTGTTCCACTTGCAAGAGGGCTTAAAGCTGGCAAAACTGTAATGGAATCGCTAATCAGAAAACATGGTAGCTTTACCATAGCCCCAACAGCATCTCTCAGACTTATGCTTGGGTGCTCATGCCCTATTATTTTCTTTTTTCCCTTCATATCTTTATGCCCATGAAATATGGTTATATCACCAACCTTATAGTGTTCAACAACTCTCACATCTGCCTTGGAAGCAATAGTCTTCAAAAAGTTGTCATGGTTGCCTCTCACAAGCAAAACATTTGTTTTATTTTTTATGAACTCCAGCAATTCCATTGCTTCATTCCATTCCTGGCGGAGATTTTTTCCAAATTCATGCTTGAAATCGCCATTTATTATGAGAAGCTCTGGCTCAAATTTTTCTATGATTTTCTCCAGCCTCTCCATCAAAATTTTCTTCTGATATTTTGGAATCATTACTCCCTCTCTCTGGAGAACTCCTTCATAGCCGATATGCAAATCACTCACAACAGCTATTCCATGCTCTGGCAAATATGCTGCGTATGTATCGCTTATTACAATTCCATCTTTTTCGATTTCATGCATTTTTTATCATTCTCATGACTTCCTTATGCAATTCCTTTATCAGCTCCTTTCTATCCTCCATTAGCACAACATCCGTTGCTCCTATGGCGACGATGTTAAACGAAAATGGAGATGGCAGTGTTGTTCTCAAAATCTCTATTTTTATTTTTCCCTCCTCGATTTTTTTCATATATTTCTTCGCATTTTTTATGTCCATTGAATCCTCCATTATCTCGCGATATGTTTCTTTCAGTGCAGGAAAATCTGGATCTATTTCATTCACAACTTTAAATAGCATTGAAGCATTCTTTTGCTGCCTTGAAACACTCATTTCATGCCCCAGATAATTCTTCAAAATCATCAAGCTCCTTGTAGCAACATGCCTGAAACGACGCTTCAGAATCTCTGTATTTGCAAGAGCCTTTTTCAAATCTTCTTCCATTTTATTTGCATTAAACAATGCTTTGATACTTTTATCATCTATCCCATCCTTCCACCACGGATAAATTATTGCAAATCCATTGTCCGTTATTGCAAGCCTTACATTAAACTTGAATTTCTTCGTTATTCTATATGCGAAGATCCTCGCTAATGCATCGTTTGCTCTTCTTCCAACAAGAGTATGAAAAATGATGTAGCGATACCCTTCTTTTTCAAATACCTCGACAACAACACGTCTATCATTTGGAATGGAAAAATGGGATTGCTCCTCAAAGTATGAGTAGATTGCCATTGCTGTTTTCTCATCTATACCATAATTTTTGATTAAATAGCCAACGACGCCTCCTTTTTTGATTAACTCTTCCATTTTTCTCCTGAATTTTCCAATCTGCATTGCCAGATCAAAGCTTAACGGCAGCTGTTCAGAAAACCAGGATGGAATTGTGGGCGTCATGTCTGGGCGAGGTTCCACATATATTTTCATGCCCTTGCTTTTTATGAACTCATATGTATTGCCAGCCAAAACAAATATATCTCCTTTCTTGAGTCGTTCTGCAAAAGGCTCTTCAACCTTGCCAACATACCTATTGGCGAGAGTATAAACTCTAACAGCAACCTCATCCGGTATGGTTCCAACATTAAGATAATATATGGGGCGCACCATCTTGCCCCGCCGCCCGAACATTTCATCCTTGGCATCGAACCATATTTTGCCATATATCTTTCTATCCTCAAGTTCTTCATATTCGCCAGCCAGATAATGAAGCAATTTTATGAAATCTCTTTTTGGCAAATTTTTATATGGATAGGCTTTCCTTATAACTTTCAAAGCTTCCGTAACCTTCCATTTCTTTTCTATTGCCATTCCAACCACATGCTGCGCCAGAACATCGAGAGCATTTTTGGGTATTGTTACCCTATCCAATCTTCCATTCAATGCTTCTCTTGCCAGAACAACACACTCAATTAAATCATCTCTGTCCAGAACAACTATACGACCTTTTGACACTTCATGCAGAAAATGGCCACTCCTTCCAATACGCTGTAATGCCCTTGTAACACTCTTTGGTGAGCCAAGAAGAATAACGAGATCAATATATCCAATGTCTATCCCAAGCTCCAGGCTCGTGGAAGAAACAACGCATTTTAGCTCTCCTTTTTTCAATCTTTCTTCCACACTCAAACGAACCTCCCTTGACAAGGAGCCATGATGGGCCTCTATTTTTCCATCTAAATCCTTAAACCTGCTTTTAAGATGAAAAACAACTCTTTCTGTAGCACTTCTTGTATTTGTAAAAATAAGCGTTGTCCTATGCTCTCTTATAAGCTTATAGAGCAGATTGTACAATGCATTGGAAAGCTCGCTTGCTGGAGTGTAGATCAAATCATTTACGGGGGATACAACTTTCAAATCAATCTGCTTCAAAAAATTCACATCAACTATTTTGCAATCTCTTCCAACTCCAACCAGAAATTTGGCAATTTCTTTCATTGGAGCTATTGTCGCCGACAACCCGATCCTTATTGGTTCTTTCTCCATATTGTAAACAAGTCTTTCTAACGACAAAGACAAATGCAAGCCACGCTTGTTATCTGCTAAAGCATGGATTTCATCAACTATGATCCATTTTATTTCCTTCAATTTTCTTGAAATTGAAGGAGCATTCAATATGATGGAAAGGCTTTCAGGCGTTGTTATAAGAATATGGGGCGGTTTCCTTGTCTGGCGCTGCCGTTCCTGCTGCGTTGTGTCGCCTGTTCTGACGCCTATCCTTATTTTTTCTTTTATTTTGTATTTTCCATATATTTCTTTGAGAGGCTCCTTGAGATTTCTTTCTATGTCATTGTTTAATGCCTTTAGCGGGGAAACATACAGCACATATATTTTGTCCTCAAGCTCTCCTTTTTTGGCAAGCATTAGCAATTCATTTATTGCCGCCATAAAAGCTGCAAATGTTTTTCCAGATCCTGTTGGAGAGGAAATGAGAATGTTATTCCCGTTATGTATCTCCATAATTGCATATCTTTGAGGAGGTGTAAACTTTTTATACTTGCCCCTGAACCATTCTCTTATCTCCGGAGTAAGTATGGAGTATATCTCGTCATCACTGTAAGCCCTTGTAGCAAATTTTATCATTGCTTTTTTAACCATGCAAATTTAAAAAACTTTGCAGGCAATGAAAAGGAGAAAAAATATATATGGTAAAATATATGATAGCAATGGAAAATGAAGAGATGGAAGATATACTGCTAAGTCTTTTGATATATAGAGTTGATAATGGAGATGCATGGATAAGCTGCAATCATTTAAAAATGCGTGTTCCGTGCGAGAATTTTGATGAAGCCATCGAAGTGTTAAAAAAAGAGGGCTATGTGGAATTTAAAAATAATGAGCATCTGAGAATAACAAAGAAAGGAATAGATTTTATTGTTTCAAGAGTGTGATTTCGTTTAGCTCACAGTCATTTCATATTCTTTTGAAATCGCCTCGTTTCCAGCTGCATCAACTGCTTTTATTTTGAATTTATATGTTCCTTTTTCCATCTGAGCCAGTTCTATTCCATAACGTGGGGAGTTGCTCACATTTCTCAACTCATCCTCGTTGTGGCGGGGCTGGCTTGGGTGGCTTGCATATTCGAATAGCGATTTTTCTTCACCATTCATTATTATGCTTACTCTGCTTATGTTGTAGAATGTTTTGTTAACGAATGCATACACAAAGACATCGCTTTCATTTGTTGGATTTGCTGGCGTGTAGTAAACTTTTCCTATGGTTGGCTTTTCATCATTGCCCAATATTGCAAAAGGTATGCTTTTGCTTGCAGAATTGTTTGAGGCGTCGATAGCAATTATGCGTAGAGTGTAGTCGCCAGGAGAAAGAGTTACATTCAAATCAAATTTGTTTTGCAGGCTTATTTCCTTTCCTCCAACAAAAGCTTTCGCTTCCTTAATCTTACCATTATCATTTATTTCCCCTATTAAATGCAATTTTTCCATAGAGCCTCCAGAAGGGGAATAAATTTTTATCTCTGGTGGCGAAATATCGTAGCAATACACTTCATATTGCTTTTCAAAATTTTCCTGCCTTACTTCTATAACATGCTTTCCAATGCTTGCATTCCATTTTATTGTGAAGTTTCCATTAACATTCCATTCTTTGTCATCTATTTTAACTACGCCGTCTCCTGTTGATGTGCCATTTATGCTCACAATTCCTTTATCCACGATTCCAAAATCTGGCTCATATATATGAATAAAGTTGCCTTTTCCCTTTATTTTTAGCTTTAAATGCAAAAGAATATCGCTCCTTTTTGCATCATTTCTGAAAACGATGTAGCAGTTTGTTGCATTGAATTTAATGCTTTCATTGCCAGAATACGAATAAGTTATTGCATTGAATGGCAGTCCTTCTTTATATTTCTTGAAGTTTTCCTCATCAACAACGAAGAATTTTATTTTTCCTTTGCTTTCTTTCAACCCCTCCTTCCAATCCCATGGGTTTCGTTGAAGCGTGTATGCTTTAGCTGCAAATGAAATGCTGAACTCGTAGTCTCCATTTCCTCCTGTAATATATGGCTCTCTCATTCTTTCATGAATATCTGGCAAAATGAAATGAACATGAAAATGCCTTGTTGAATTCGGAAATATTGTAACGTAATAATGTAATGAATTGCTTTTTCCTATGGTGAATGGGCCATAGTAAAAGATATCATCCTTGTTTATCAAGAATAGGTAGGAATGCCCCAATCCAAGATTGAATTTGCATTTTCCATCCATGTTCGTGTAATTCCATATGCTTGGCCATACCCATGGAACCAGGCCCGGAACACGCTCCCTGTAAAACTTCCATGCTTTCTCATATTTGTCTTCCCATTTCTTTTTTATTTCGTTGGGCATCATTTGCCATATTCGCCCAACCGTCTTTCCCCATAGCCTGTTTTTAAAATTGTTTGCTTTCCAGCTTCCAAATACGATAACACGAGCACCATCGACGGGATTGCCAAAAGAATCAACGACACTTACCTCAACAATACCTCTATCCCCTGCCTTTATATACTTAGGCGTGACATCATATATGCTACTATCTCCCCGCCATGCAAAAAGGGCGGAAATAATCTTTCCCCACCTGTAACGATACTCGCTATAATTTGCGACGCAGCCGCCGCCGTCCGCCCACCAGTTGTCGCATTCATGCCAGCCGTTGCACCAGAATTCTCGCCATACATGGTCTTCACCTAAGTCGCATATTCCAACGCTTGGAATCAAAGCAGCTCTCTGGGCAGCTACACTAATCTGCTGCAACTCGCCACAAAATCCGTTGTGTTCGTGAGCTATAACATTTGGCTGTCCAGGGCGATCCCCAGTAGCAAGCTGATTCACTGTTTTTCCAACCCAGTAGTTCAATGTTTCTATGGCTGTAGGATTATTTTCCATGCTCCATTTCCATGTTCTGTGGGCTGGAGGGTAATATGTGGCGTTATCCCAAAGATATTTTATTCCCTGCAACTTCTCCATGAGCAACGGGTAGCCAATATCATTATGATAAAAGAGGTATTCTCTCCAGAATTTTCCATAAACGTATTCAGCATCTTCGAAGGTAATGCGAG
>JAGGXG010000019.1 GCA_021163175.1 Thermoplasmata archaeon | reverse complement strand
TGAAATTGATGCCCATAACATTGATAATATTCATACCCATATTCACATGGATGTGGGAGTTTTTGTTGAAGCTTGCTGAAAAAGGTTATCATTATTATATCGATGTTCCATGGAAATTGCATGTTAGTCTTTTTACATCCCATGTTCTTCCAAACTGGATTTTGCTTTATAGCCTTCTTTCAATACCATTGACGCAGATAATCCAATATTTGCTTAGATTAAGATGGTTAATGCAATAACAATAAGCGGGCTGCCTGGAAGCGGAACAACAACTGTAGCGGAGCTTTTGCAAAAAAAACTTGGATGGAAACACGTTAACATGGGAAAAATTTTTAGGGAATTGGCGGAAGAGCATAGAATGAAGTTGCAGGAATTCGAGGAATATTGCGAGGAAAATCCACAAATAGATAGAGAAATAGATAAAAAACAGGAAAAGATTTTGATGGAAGGTAATGTTATACTCGAAAGCCGCCTTGCAGGATGGATCGCTCATATCAAAAAAATCACTGCGTTAAAGGTATGGATCGATTGCGAAGAGGAGGAAAGAGTAAAAAGAATAATTAACAGGGAAGACGGAGACTTTTTTGAAAAGAAGGGGGAAATGAAGGAAAGGGAAGAAAGCGAGAAGAGAAGATATAAAAAATTTTATGGAATAGATCTGGACGATAAATCGATATACGACGTTATAATAGATTCAACCAATCTAAAGCCCGAGGAAATTGTAAAAAAAATAGTGGACAAGATTCAGAAATAGTTTTTTATTTCTTCATAGCCAGCATCCGTTTTAAAGCCATCTCCCGCAAAATGCGTGCGCGCCGCCCTCCAGCCGCGCTGGCGGAGCTTTTCCATCAGGCTATGGAGGCGTGGTTGCTTTTTCGAAACCTCTTTTGCAATTTTGTGGCTCTCGTAATATGGCGTTGTGATTTCATTCTCTTCAATGAATTTTTCAGCTAAACTTTTTATTTTTTTGTCCCCTTCCTCCAAAAGCATCTGGAGGAAATTATATGCATGCAAATTTTTTATCCACAAGGGGCCAGCTATTCTTCCTGATGGTGGCTCTTCATATTCTTTAATTTTCCATCCATCATCCCAGTAAAACCATCCTATGGCAGCGATATTCCTTTCAGCCTTCCTCGCTCCTTTTTCAACAACTCCATACACTCTAAAATAATGTGCATAATAATAGGATAAAACTGGGTTGAATGAATAATCGAAGATGGAGGCAATTCTCGCTATATATCCCAGCAGTATCCTCAATCCAATCTCTTTTGCTCCATGCAATTTTAAAGGAATGGCTCCATATCTTTTAATGCATGCTTTTTTGAATACGCCGCTCAAAGTTGCAACATCAGTTGCTGATATCGACACAAAAGTTTTTTTTCTTGCCCCTTCGAATATGCATGGAATATATTTTGCTGGGCTCCCATATGGATCGAGATCTATATAATCATATTTTCTCCGATTTAAAAGAGAGCAAAATTTTTCATTTGTAACATTTGCATCTATCTCATTCTCTCTTACATTTCTCAAAATGATTTCATATGATTTTTTGTTTGAATCATTTATGTCCACATGCACATTTCTCAGCATTTTCTTTATTTTTATTCCTCTTATGCCAGTAGCTGCCATTCCATCCAGAAATTTTGTTGCTCCCTGTTCATATGCATACTTGCAAAAAATAATCTGGATACGCCTGTCGAGCTGCCACATCGGATTGTAGAATCCAGCCAATTTTTTACCTGGTCCTTTTTGATTTCCCGTAGAAAAGGTGAATATTTTTATTCCATCTTCTTCTATCATAAACCCTCTTTCAGTATTTTTTCTATCTTGTATGGCAATATGTTTCTATTCTTTGGAGTGATTTCAAAAATTCTAACATTATTTCTATTTCTTATATCCTGCAACAATGCATCGCGTGATTTTTTATACAATGTGAGCAAAACTGGTTTTTCGCAATCGAGAGCATCCTTAACTATATCTCTGAATTTCCTGCTTTCAAGTTCCATTTTTCCAACCTCATCTATTACAACAATGTCGATGGCATCATCATCGACAGCTTTTCTGATCGCAGGAATTCCAAATTCCTCCAAAACTTTCAAATCAATCTTGTATTTTCCCACTCTATACGAAGAATCCATGTTTATATGAGCAAAAAGGCGTTCCTCCTCAGTAAACCAATCAACTATTTTGAAGCCGACTCTTTTTTTATTTTCGATTATGCTCTTTGTTATCATTCCTCCAAATATGTAGTCATTCTTTAGCCTTTCCATAATCCTTATCAAAACCTCAGTCTTTCCAACGCCTGGCAAACCAGTTACGCCCACTTTTGGTATTATGTCCATTCTATTTATGTATAGCCAGACACTTTAAAAACCTGACTTTTTATATGCAAGTTCTTCATTCATATTGTGAAATTGATAGTCTTTGATATGGACGGAGTGCTAATAGAGGAAAGAAGCTCATGGCGCGTCATACACAATGAATTCAAAATAGACAATTCGGACATTTTAAAAAAATTGCACGAGGGAAAACTAAGCCAGGAAGAATTTTTGAACAGGGAGATAGAGAAAATGCGAGAACACGGTTTGACAAAGAAGCAGATAATGGAAGCATTGAAAAGAGTTAGTTATATGAAAGGGCTGGATAGATGCCTTAATTTTATCAAAAATTGGAACTCAGCCATAATATCTGGCGGAATAAAATGTGTTGCAGATAAAATTGCAAGGAAGGGTATCAAACATGTTTATGCAAATGAGATAATATTCAAAGATGAAATCCCATGGAAAGGAAAGCTAAATGTCCCTTTCTTTAACAAAAAAGATGTTTTGGAAAAATTTTTAGATAATGTCGATGCAAGTTTTGTTATTGTTGTTGGTGACTCAAAATATGATGTGAGCATGTTTGATTTTTCCGATGTTTCCATAGCATTCAATCCGAGTGATGAAGTTATTGAGCAAAAAGCTGATTTTGTTGTTAAAAGCAAGGATATGAATGATTTAATTAAAATACTTAAAAACTATTATTAATATGCTCAGCTTATCAGCACTGGCAATATTTCTCATCATCGCTATTCTCTTCTATGCCTTCTATTCATTGATTAAAAAAGCTTTTGAGG
>JAGGXG010000041.1 GCA_021163175.1 Thermoplasmata archaeon | reverse complement strand
ATTGGGTTGGCGGCGAGCCAACGCCAAACATTCCATATATACTTGAAACTTTGAAGAATAGCAATGTTAACATACCCCAGATATGGAATTCCAACATGTATTTGACAACGGAAGCCATGGAATTGCTCAAGGGCTTCGTTGATGTGTATCTGACTGATTTCAAATATGGAAACGATGATTGTGCCATTCGTTTATCCAAGATAAGAAATTACACGAGCATTGTAAAAAGAAATCATGAAATCGCATATCACAATGCAATTCTAGTGATACGCCATTTGGTGCTTCCTGGTCATGTGGAATGCTGTTCCAAACCAATAATGGAATGGATTTCTGAAAATGTTCCTGATGCATTGGTGAATATAATGGATCAGTATTATCCAGCATACAGGGCATATGAATATGAGGAGTTGAATAGAAGGATAAGCATTGATGAATACAACTATGTATACAGATATGCGAAAAAGCTTGGAATAAATGTTATAAAATAGCGCCCCGGCCGAGATTTGAACTCGGGTCGCGGGCTTTCTGTAACCCTTTGGATGAAGCATTTTTCCAAAGGAGCTCCGACAGGCCCGCATGATAACCGCTACACCACCGGGGCTTAATGTGAAATATTTTTCTATTAAATAATTTTTTGGCGAAAATAAATAAAACAAAAAAAGGAAGAGATTACTTCAAGCCGAGCACCAATGGGCCCAGCAAGAAGCCGCTCGCCTTCTTTGTCGTTCCTCCAACGTTTATGTCCACTGTTATCTTTCCTATTCCAAGCATGAAGCCCGTGCCTATTGTCGCACTTCCACCTGCTGGAAGTGATGCAATTGTTCCCTCAGCATGCTTTCCAAGTATTACCAGGCCACCAGAAACATCTATTGTCCATGGAATATTTTCTGCATCCTCTGTTCCAACATTTGCAACAGTAACTGTTACTCCCATTCCTCCTGATATGCTCTGTATAACTATTCTTGGAGCTGGAATTGGAGCGTAATATATGTCATTGTTTCCATTCCTGTTGTCCACCCAGACAATTCCACCTGCAGATATGTCAACATATCCATCTCCAGCAACAACACTTCCTTCGTTATCATTTATCTGAATTGCCTCGCCCCATGTTGCGCCGCCATCCTTTGATATCTTCAAATACAGATTTCCATTGCTTATGTAAGCAACATATACGTTATTGCCACTCACATAAACAGTTGGATTTGTTTCGTCAACGAGTTGTTCTCCAGCAACAACGCTGTCGCTCCATGTTGCTGCTCCATCGCTGCTATACTTGCATTTTATGTCCCAGTCTCCGTATGCGCTTTTCATCATGTAAACAACGATGACATTGTCTCCGTCGCTATCCACTTCTGGATCCCTTGCATCAAAGTTTGGATCCTGCACAAGATAATACTGTGTTGGTACATATTCAATATCATCCTGCTCTGGTGGAATACATTTCTTATAAACTATTTCTGAATGTCCACTCGTTGCATTCAAATGCTCGCTAACAAAATGGAAGTAATCATTTTCACTCCAGGCTGGATCGCTATCGTGGTGTGGAGCCATATCAACATTTTTGGCAGGAGAAGTCTTCAATACTGATTCAGCATCCCAATTTGAAACAGTCTCGGTTGGCACACCAGTGTCATCGACTCCAAGCCACCACAACATTATTCCCTGATACATTCCCTGATCATCATCGACCATTCCAATTACTGGTCCTATGGTATCGAAGCTATATTCATGGAACCACATGTCATCCTCTACGCACATATCGCTTGCACCTGGTCTGCTATCATCTGTCCAGAGATAGCCAGTCCACGTGTTTTCATCTGTTATGTCTGTAATGAGGAAGAAAGTACCTGCATTTCTTGTTGGATCGAGAGAATCAATCCACAATCCACTCCATGCTGGTCCTTCATAATTACTTCCAGGCATGTAGCCAATATCTGCATAATACTGGAATCCCTCTGCCTCCAACACTCCAGAGGTCCATGTCGCTCCATTATCTGTTGAATATGCTATGCCAATGTCACCATCTACAGCACTTATTTCATGAGTCCATACTGCAACTATGTTTCCATTTCCATCCACTGTTATTGCTGGAAGATAGTCCTCCTCTGGGCTATCTGTACTTAGCAAAACATTGCCATCATTTGTTGTTGCTATGCTTTTTTCAAATGTTTTATATGTAAAATCGACTTTTTTGGCATTTATCAAAAATTGTTCGTTTGTTGCCTGTCCATTCATAATTGGCATCACAGATGTCACAAGCATTGCAACCAATACACCCACCAATATAGTTTTTCCTTTCATTTTTCGCCTCCAAAATATATATACATTTCGGTTTATATAATTAACCCCCATTGATACTCTAAACACCAAAATTAAAAACGTATAGCGTATTCTTCAATAATGGGTAAGTTGGGAAGGGACATAATATTGCTTGGATGGATCAGTTTTTTCACAGATATGAGCAGCGAAGCCATAATGCCAGTCCTGCCTTTTTTTATTTCCACCCTGCATGGCATTTCCTCAATTGGCTCGGGATTTGCTCTCGGCTTAATCATGGGCTTTGGGACAGCTATGGCGAGCATAGTAAATTTCTTCTCAGGCATGGCATCAGACAGAATCGGCAGAAGGAAGATTTTCATTTCCGCCGGCTATACAACATCCGCCATCTCAAAACTTTTCTTTCCATTATCTCAAGCATGGTGGCATCTTTTTGCCCTTGTGGGCATCGAAAGAACAGGGAAAGGGCTGCGGGGCGCACCTCGCGACGCCTTCATTGGCGAGAGATATAAAGATGAGAGAGGCAGAGCATTTGGATTCCATCGTGCCATGGACACAGCCGGAGCCATAGTAGGAAGCATTCTTGCATTCATTTTTCTATGGATTTTCAAGCTCGATTACAGGCAGATTCTTTTGATTGCCGCCATAATAGCCTTTTTTGCGATACCTCCAATTTATATGCTTAAGGAGGAGAAGAAAGAAAGGAAAAAGGAGAAAATAGAGGTAAATGAATCAATTAAAAAATTCACATTTGTGGCAACGATTTTTTACCTTGGAAACTTTACATATGGTTTTTTCTTGCTAAGAGCATCAAAAGTCTTTGACAAAGTGGGATTGAATGGTCCAGCCATAGCAATACTCATGTACATGCTTTTCAATATTGTTTATGCTTCTCTTTCAATGCATTTCGGGAAATTGGGTGATAGAATTGGCAGGAGATTCATCATAACCATTGGCTATATACTATTTGCCTTCACATGCATTGGTTTTATGCTTATTTCATATATGGCGGAGGTTTTTGCAATAGTTTTAACGATAATTCTTTTCATTTTGTATGGCATGATGTATGCTCTGATAGAAGGGAATCAAAGAGCATATGCAGCTGATTTAAGCAAATGGAAAGGAACATCGCAAGGAATTTTTAAAGCATCGACGGGATTGGCAACTCTTCCAGCTGGAATAATAGCAGGCATATTATGGGACATAATGCATGATTTAACATTCATATATGGTGCTGTTCTTGCCATACTTGCTGCCTCATTGCTTGCGACCATGAGAATAGAAAAAGATTAAAAGGGAAAGGAAATTAAGCATGTGGGCGGGTCACCTAGAGGCCGGGTGGTGGACTGCAGATCCACATACGCGGGTTCAAATCCCGCCCCGCCCTTAAAATACGCTTATTTTT
>JAGGXG010000150.1 GCA_021163175.1 Thermoplasmata archaeon | reverse complement strand
GAGATTTCCTCCATCCTCTTATTTCCTCTCGGTTTTTTGGAGATGTAATATGCTAAGAGAAGAGAGAAAATTATGGCCGATATTCCTCCTGTTAAGGGAATTAAATCGAGCATAGGATAATAGAATAGGCAATATATATATTTGCTTTTTTATAACATGTGAAAAAAAGGCTTGAAATGCTTCTTGAAAAACTTGATAAAGCCAAAGCAAGCGATCCAGAAAAGGAACAGTATTCCACGCCTGCCGACATAGCTTCCGATATACTATGGTATGCATATCAGCGAGGAGATATAGAAGGAAAGGTTGTTATCGATTTTGGATGCGGGAATGGAATTTTTGCAATAGGGGCAGCACTGCTTGGAGGAAATGCAATAGGAATAGACATAGATGAAAAAATGATTCAGCTTGCCAGAAAAAACGCAGAGAAAATGAATGTGAAGGTAGAGTTCATAAAAATGGATGTTGAACAATTTAGCAGGAAATGCGACGTTGTTATAATGAACCCTCCTTTTGGAGCGCAGTATGCGAATAGAAAGGCTGATAGAAAATTTTTGAAAAAAGCGATGGAAGTATCGGATGCAATATATTCACTGCATCTGGAAGAGAGCATGGGCTTCATCAAAAAATTTGTTGAATCAAAAGGTTTCGATTTTTTTGTTGTTAAAAAATACAGATTTCCAATAAAAGCAACGATGCCCTTTCATAAGAGCAGAATAAAATATTTTGATGTCGTTGCCATAAATGCAAGAAAATGAAACATGACGAAGCATCCTCCTGCCAATTTTATGGAATAGGTGCTAAAGAATCATAAAAAAAGATGCACATGCAGAATTTTTTTGATCCATATTGAATGGTGGAAGGTAGCCCTTATTTTTTCATCAATTCTAAAAATTCCTCTTTTTTTTCAACCTTGCTTGCCTTATTATTTCCAGCAAGGTTCCTTTATCTATTTCCTTATGATCTGGCACAACAACACCAATTTTTCTACCATCAATGAATTTTACGAGAATGACATGGCTTCCTTTCCTTCTTGCAATTTTAAAACCAGCTTTCACAAACGCTTTTATAACCTCATTTCTTGATAGAACTGGCAGCTTCATGTTTTATCTCAAAATTTACTATTATTGTTTCCCCAGAATATATTTCCTCTGGAGCCCCCATCTCTTCCAAATAGAGTTCGCAGGCCTCTTTTAAATTATTTATTGCTTCTTCTATGGTATATCCTTGGCTAACAACATCTAGCTCAGGACATAAGGCAACAAACTGTTTTTCTCCTTTTTTAATGATTGCTGTGAGCTTCATTGAATATTTAATGAATTGTGATTTATAAAGTTAGTTGGTTTGAGTTAAAAGAGTAAATTCACCTCCGCCTCTGTAATTGGTAACAAAATGATAAACTCATAAATAATTTTAAAGAAGTATATGCAATACTTTGCATATAAGCAGGGTTGACATTGTATATTTATGAAAATTCAATGGAAAAAATTTATTTGGGAGCGATAATAGGATTTGTATTGAGGGCGCTGCTGCAGACAATGAAGACATAATGCAGATAAGGAAATAGATAATCCATCCTATTTTCTATTTCCCTCTTTTTATTTTCCTATTTTTTACAAGGCGAAATAGTTAAAAGCAATTTTTATTTTCATGCCATGCAAGATAAATACGAAGAATGGGTTAAGAATTTTAAGTGGGATGTACCAGAGTATTACTCGATAGCAGATGTTGTTGATGAGCATGCAAAAGATAGAAGCAAAATTGCAATATATCATGAGGATGCTTCCGGGAAAAGCGGAAAGATGGCATACTGGGAGCTGAGAGATGAGTCAAATAGGTTCGGCAATTGGCTGCGCAGCCTTGGAATGAAAAAGGGAGATAGAATAATGGTTGTTCTGCCCCGTATTCCAGAAGTATATGTAAGCCAGATTGGAAGTTTTAAGATTGGGGCAATAGTTGTTCCATGCCCGGATATGTTAAGGGCGAGAGACATAGAATATCGCGCCAAGAATTGCAATGCAAAAACAATAATCGCTTCTCTCGATTCCACACCATTTGTTGATGAAGTTAGGGATAAAATACCTGTTGAAAATTTCATAGTTGTTGGTGGTGAAAAAGATGGATGGCTGAGCTATGAGAAGGAGCTGCACCGTTATTCCAGAAATCTTGAAAAAGAAAAGATTAAATCGAGCGATATTATGACAATAAACTATACTTCTGGAACAACAGGAGAACCAAAAGGTGTGATGCATAACCATGCATGGATTTATTGTCTGGCAAAGACAAATGCTGTATACTGGTGGAATGCTCAGCCTAATGAACTGCTTTGGACTACTTCTTCGCCAGGATGGGCAAAATGGTTCTGGAGCCCCATAGGCGTTGCTTTAGCAGTTGGTGCATCACATCTCATTTACAACGGCAGGTTTAATCCAGCTAAATTTTTGTCACTAATGGAAAAATATCGTGTCAATAGGCTATGCGCAACGCCAACTGAATACAGAATGTGGGCTCAGGAAGATTTGGAAAGCTATGATTTGTCCGATATGAAGAAATTTTTGAGCGCTGGAGAAGCCCTGAACAGGGAGGTAATAGACAGATTTTACAAAGCATATGGATTGAAAATATACGAAGGCTATGGCCAAACAGAAACAACTGGTCTGGCATGCAATTATGATGGAATAGAAATAAAGCCTGGAAGCATGGGAAAACCGATGCCGGGAAGCGATTTAAAAATCGTCGACGAAGATGGGAATGAACTGCCCCGTGGCCAAATAGGGCAGATTGCAGTTCCAATAACTCATCCTGGCTTAATGGTCGGTTACTGGAATGGTAAAAGCTTGGAAGAAATTGCCGTAAATGGCCTCTATCTCACAGGCGATTTGGCAAAAATGGACGAAGATGGCTATCTTTGGTTTGAAGGAAGAGCGGATGATGTCATAAAGGCTTCGGGCTACCGTATTGGACCATTTGAAGTGGAAGATGCTCTGGTAAAGCATCCAGCTGTTATGGAAGCTGCCGTAGTGGCATCGCCAGACAAAATAAGAGGCAACATAGTAAAAGCATTTGTAGTTCTTGCAAAAGGGTATGAGCCGAGCGAGGTTTTGATAAAAGAGCTGCAGGAATTTGTCAAGCAGGAAACGGCGCCATATAAGTATCCTCGCGAAATAGAATTTGTTGATAGCCTGCCAAAAACAATAAGCGGAAAGATAAGGAGAGTGGAACTAAGAGAAAGAGAGAGAAAAAGAAAGCTGGAAATGTGGGCAAAAGAGGAGAAAGAAAAGCAGAAATAGTCAATCAATCCATTTGATTGTGCCTGCGAGCGGCTTTCGCGGCGATGCTTTCGGAACTCTTGCGGGATAACCCATGGCTATGCAGGCTGCAATTGTGTAGCCATATGGCACACCAAGCTCTTCCATCACATCCTTGTTCAACTCCAAAAATTTTGCGAAACCAATCCAGCATGCTCCAACGCCAAGGCTCCAGGCGGCGAGCATAATATTCTGGGCGGCGCACGAGCATGCTTCTATATTGAATGTGAAAGGCTTGGTTATTATAAAAATAACAGCGGGAGCATTGTAAAAAATAATGTCCTTGCTTGAGCTTGCAACTGCTCGCAGGAATAAAAGCAAATCATTTTCTCTCAGCTCTGGATATTTTCTTTTCCACCTCCATTTATTTTTCAGAATTCTTTTAATCTGTTTCTTCACCTCATTGCTTAGTTCCTTTATTCTATGCCTGTTTGTTACAACAATGAATCGCCACGGTTGCCTGTTTTCAGGCGATGGAGCATAGCGTGCAGCCTCGATTATTTCTTCTATTATCTCTTCTGGAATATCATCATCTTTAAATCTTCTTATGCTCCTCCTCTCTTTTATGCATTTTATAATTTCATTTTCCATGTTATGAATACGGCTGCACTAAATAAATATGTGAGAAACCTTGAATAAAATTGTTTACAAAAACAATATCCCACTAGCTATGTATTGGGAAAATGAAAGGAATGGCTTGACAGCATTTATTTATGCATGGGCGGAGGCAGGAGCAGGAAATAGGCAAGTTTATCATAAAAACTCTTTTCCTTGCTGCTCTATTTTCTCCTGCATTTCCATAATACGCAACAAATTTCACATTATGCCATGTTTTTTACCCATATTCTTCTCTATATCATGTAATTTTTTATGCTCCGATGTGCCAAGCAATCAATTTTATATGCAAAATCTTTTCAGATTGTGATCAGGCTCGGCAAACTCGCCCTGTATCATTGCGATGAGTGCAACATTCCATTGTTGAAAAGAAGCCATGAAGGCAAAGCTGCGCGCCGTGTTGCAATAACGCCGCCTGGCGATGTGCGCCCAGCTTTTGATTTCGATGCGATGATGCTTGAAAAGCTTTTAGAAAAGCAATTTGGCTCAGCTTATTTGCCACCTGTAATTTTATTGAATAGTATCCCTGCCATAGACAGGAGTGACGAAGTCATCATAGATGGCAGAGTTGCTGGCATGCTTTACTATGACATATTTAGGCAAAACTTTTATTTTCAACCTCGTCCATGGTATGCTTCTTTGCTTGAGATTAAAAAAGGATATGTTGTTGCTGATGATGGGGCTGTGGATGCCATTCTAAAAACATCCAATCTTATGGGGCCAGGCGTTGTTGAAGCAGATGGGGAGATAAAAGAAGGAGATGAAGTCATTGTTTTAAACAAGGATTGGGAGGTTGTTGCGACAGGAAGGGCAAGGAAAAATGCCGATGAAATGAAATCGCATGGAATGGCAGTAAAGATAAAATGGAGAGGAATTGAAAAGGCCGAGAAAGGAGAAAAAATAACATGGAAGAATGTAATTGAAGCAAATGAAGATGTTATCTCGAGTTACGCTGGCGAGGCTAAAAAATTTATAGAAAGATTTGCTGAAAGGAGCGAGAAGAAAGTTATTTCTTTTAGCGGAGGAAAGGATAGTCTCGCCACTCTTTTACTTACTCTCGAATCTGGCTATGAATTTCCAATGATGTTTTTGAATACTGGAATAGAATTTGATGAAACTGTGGAGCATGTTCATGATGTTGCCTCTCGCCATGGCATTGAATTGCTTGAAGAGAATGCTGGAGATGCATTCTGGCGTGGAATAAAAGTTTTTGGTCCCCCAAGCCGGGATTATAGATGGTGCTGTAAAACATGCAAGCTTGGTCCGGCTGTCAGGCTGATAAAGAAGCATTTTGGTGGAAGCGTTATTTCATTCATTGGGCAACGTCGCTACGAATCTGAAAACAGAGCCAAGCATGGGAGCATATGGCAGAACCCATGGGTTCGTGGTCAAATCGCTGTTTCACCAATCCAAAACTGGACAGCTCTCCACATATGGCTCTATTTATTCATGAAAAAGGAGAGATGGAACAGGCTATATGAACAGGGATTCTACAGAATAGGATGCTGGCTCTGCCCGTCTTCAAACATGGCTGATTTTGCAATAAAAAAGCATGAAGACTGGGAAAGGTTTGAAAAAGAATTGCAGCAATTCGCCAGACAGCAAAATTTGCCCGCAGAATGGCTTAGCGTTGGTTTATGGCGGTGGCGTCGTCCGCCGCGATGGAGCAAGGTGAGGTATGAGGTGGCTAAAGAGAGAAAATATGAAATAAAGGGAAATGAGAAGCGCATAGAGAACTTTTTGAATATACTTGGAAAGGTTGAAAAGCTCGGCAAGGGCTACAAAGCTGGAAAATTTGAGGTAAGTCTAGATAGGCTGGAAGAGAATGAAAAAATTGTGAACGATGTTATATATAAAGCGATAAAATGCATTGGATGTGGTGTATGCTTGACACATTGCCCGAGAGATGCGATATATATCGATGCCAACAAAGCGTGGATTAGCGATAAATGCATTCATTGCAGGGAATGCATGAAGGAATGTCCAGTTGTGGTTTTTGGCTAATCATAAGAATAAAATACCCTATTTTGTTTTACCAAAGATGACAATAGTTACCTTCCGCTACGAGGACATGATTTCATTGATCGGGAGAGAGATTGAAAAAGAGGAGTTAATTGAAAAAATTCCAATGATTGGAGTCGGGCTGGAAAAAGTTGATGGAAACGAGATAAGCATCGAGGTTTTTCCAAATCGCCCGGACATGTTCAGCGTGGAAGGAATAGCAAGGGCTTTGAGAGCTTTTTTTGGAATAGAAAAAGGACTTAAAAAATATGATGCGGAAGATGCTGAAGTCGAGCTTATAGTGGATAAAAGTGTTAAAGGCGTTAGGCCATACATTGTTGGATGCGTTATAAGGAATGTAGAACCCAATGATGAGAGCATAGCTTCTTTAATGGAATTGCAGGAAAAGTTGCATCTGTCCATTGGCAAAGGAAGAAAGAAGATGGCTATTGGTGTTCATGATTTTGATAAAGTTGAGCCACCATTTTTATATAAAGGGGTTAAGCCACGTGAAATAAAATTCGTTCCACTTGGGATGGAAGAAGAACTAAGCTTGGATGAAATACTTGAAAAGCATGAAAAAGGAATTGAATATGCTCATATTCTTGCAGGCAAAGAATTGTATCCATTGCTTGTTGATAAAAATGGCAATGTTTTATCTTTTCCACCTATAATAAATGGGCAGCTTACAGCAGTAAACTATGCCACAAAAAATGTATTCATAGATGTAACTGGAACAGATGAAAATGCCGTTAATCAGGCATTGAACATAATAGCCACATCCTTGGCGGAAAGAGGAGGGAAAATTGAGAAGGTAAAGGTTATTGATGAGAGGGAAAAAATAACACCTGATCTAACACCTTTCAAAAATGAAGTAAAACTTGATTATGTTAGGAAGATAATAGGCATTGATCTCGATGTAAAAAATGCTCTTGAAAAAATGGGACATGATGTTGTTATTGAAGAAGATAAAGCAATTGTTTATTCGCCGGCGTGGAGAACAGATATATTGCATCCTGTTGATTTAATAGAAGATGCTGCAATCGGATATGGTTATGAGGCAATACCATTTACTCTTCCAAAACATGTTACATTTGGCTCCTCTTTTGAATACAGAAAAATTCATGATACAATGCTCGGTTTGGGATTCGATGAAGTCCTCACTTTAAGTTTATCAAGCAAGGAAAAAGAATTCCAGAAAATGGAACTGGAGGAAAAAGATGTTGTTGAAATAGCAAATCCAATATCTTCGCATCATTCGATTGTTCGCCCTTCTTTGATTCCTTCTCTTCTTGAAATTTTATCCAGCAACAGGCACAATGATTTGCCTCAGAGCATATATGAGCTTGGCGATGTTGTGTTGAACGGAATGCAAAAAAAGATGCTTGCAGGCGTAAAAATAGCAGCAAAAACAGGCTTTACGGAATGCAAATCAATTGTGGAAGCAATACTGAGAAATTTTGGTTATAAAATGGAAGTGGAGGAAGAAAAAAATAATGCTTTTATGGAGGGAAGATGCGCCTCCGTTTTGGCTGGTGGCGAGAAAATAGGTTATTTTGGAGAGATAAAACCTTCCGTCATAACTGCATTTCAGCTTGAATATCCGGTCATAGCATTCGAAATCGATGCATCATTTCTTCTTTCTTCTAAGTAAGACGGCGATTACAATGGCAATGGCGAAAGGCACAACCTCAAATGCAGGCGTCCTCAAGCTTGAATAGCCTATCATCTGGACGGCGGGCGAGGATAGCGTGGCAACATTGCTATCATTTTTTACATTTATTTCATATTCCTCTCCTTTTACGAGGGCTGAAAGCTTTGTTTTCGAGCCTTTCATATAATGTATTACCTCTGCACACGGCTGCAGTTTGTTTTTTCCTGTTTTCCATCCTTCATATGAGGGCATCGTTTTATAAATGTAATATCTGCCTTCCTCCCCCAGATAAGTTGCATTGACTTCTTTTCCATTTACGATGCAAAATATCCTTACCTTCTTCTTTCCTTTTTCCTCCCATTTCTCACTTATGTTCTTCAAAACCCATATTTTTATCACACTTGAGGAATTCAGACTATTGTTTTGATATGTTGCATATATAACATTTTTCTCGAAATACAGCATGCCTTCATAGCTCGATTCATGCCCATTTTTATCCTTTGCCACTATCCTGAATTTTTCGTTATTGTTTCCAGAATAATTGAATACATAGAATTCATTGTATTTTTTCATTTCATGCAATCCCGATAAATTAATTTCTGCTTTTGATATGCCAACATTATCTGTTATTCTCGCAAATATTGAGGCATTTTCATTGATTTGTTGCACAGCAGGCAGGACAACGACTTCTATCTTTGGAGGAGATGCATCATAAAATGGGGGATTTATGAACAATATGAAGAAAGCGAGCCAGGTGAAGAAATAAAAGGATATGCTGCTCAACCATTCCTTTTTCGAAAAAGATGAAATATCTATTTTTAAAAATTGCAGTATCTTGGCAAGAAATCCTATGCTTGCCATTGCAAATAGAAAAACGAGAGGCCATCTTATTGATTTATCCATGTGAATCCATAATACAACGGAAATGATTGCGATTAAAATTCCAAATAAAAATGAAGCCATTGACGCCTTCGCCTTCCTCCTTTCAGTTTCCTTAAATTTTTTCTCATCGAATTCT
>JAGGXG010000100.1 GCA_021163175.1 Thermoplasmata archaeon | reverse complement strand
GGAGAATGGAACCAAATATGCCTTTAATATCTCTAAAATATCGAAGAAAATCAAAGGATCGTTGCACACTATCTGCTATGAATAATCTCTTTCTGGTAATATAATCGCTTATTATTAATATAAATGTTACAACCAAAAATAAATAGTCCGTATATATGAGTATTAATAAAACAAGAAAAAGAATGATTATCGAAGCCCCTGCAAAAAGCCCAGGTATCGAATATATTGCTACCTTATTCAGCTTTCTAACTAATCCCCGAGATAAGTTATAATCACACCAAAATTTTTTATAATCTTTTTCGTTGAAAAATTTCTTATAGAATATCTCTATCTCGCTAAAATTTTTCTTGAAATATTTAAATCCATAGATAAGAGTAAAAACAACTGGAAACGCCACAATTAGGAATATTGTCCATATGGAATCAAGTTTAATATTTGAATAAAAAATGGCTAAAACCGAATATATAAACAACAGAAAGGTGAAAGACGAACCACCTGTAAATTTTATATGTATTCCTCTCAACATTTTTCTATATTCCCATGTAAAAGACATGATTAAAACGAGCAGAATGAATTCTTTAGCTATCCAAGGAAGAAATTTTGCTACGTTGTTTACTGCAGCGAAGAAAGAGAAAATTAGCAACAAAATTTTATTTGAAGAGATTTTCACATAATTATATCAAGAAACCATATAATTATTTTTCAATTCCTGCTCCTATTTTTGCCATTGCCGCTGAATCCCTTGGACACATATAAAATAAAAAGTGCCCGGACCGGGATTCGAACCCGGGTTCAGGGCTTTCTACAACCCCTTTCTTTGGGGATGAAACACCTTTCTTTACTAAAGAAAGGGGTTTCCGCAGGCCCCGAGGATATCCAGACTACCCCATCCGGGCTACTTTTTTATGTTGAGCATTGCTATTCTTTCAAGCACCAAATCAGCATACTTTGATTTGCTAACTGTTTTTAACTCTTTCTCCGTTATCCCAAATTTCTTGATTTTTTTAATGCTTGACTCGAGTAATGAGTCATCTATTTTTAGACCAAGGCTTTCAATGAAGGCTTTTGCCTCCTCCTCACTTTTTCCATAAAAAAGAAAAGCATATTTTCCATTATCTTTCGCTCCAGCAAATTTTATTGCCTCGTTGATCTGCCTTTTCCCAGCCACATATAACAAAATTTCCATATCCAGAGTTTTTGCCACGTTTTTTTTGTATTTGAAAGCTTTTTCAGCATGATAGCATGCCGCCAAGATATGCTCCTTTCCACATATAACGCTTGCATCAAATATCTGACATGGAGAACAAAATTCCTTTAATTTTTTTATTGCATTCTCAATATTTATCTTTCCTCTTGCTCCAAAAACAATTTTATTCATATCCCACCTGCCTTTTTATGCTTTCAGCTATTTTTTTACCAATGCTTGGAATGGTTGCAAGTGTTTCAACATTTGCTTTTCTTAGCGTTGCTATATTTTTGAATCCATGCTTGTAAAGCTGACGAGCTCTCACCCTTCCAATTCCTTTTAGTTTTGTTAGAGAAAGCAACTCTTCCTTGCATCCATATTTTACCCGCAATCTTAGTTTTGCCAGTTTTGGAACAGCTTTAAAATTAAACAGTCTTGCAAGCTCTTTCATTGCATACAAAAGCCATTCAGCAGTTTCAACCTTGGCATGTATGTCGCCGGGTCCAACATTGTATTTTACAATCATCTCATCTTCCTTCTTTTCATTTATCCAGTCTTCAAGCAGGCAAGCTGTTTTTACCTCTGCCATAAAAAATTCATAGGCTGGCTCATATGGAGAAGGCGTTGGTAGCAAAAACTCTTCCTGCTCTATCTTTTCCTCAATCCATTCATCTTTATAGCTGGCATATATGCATCGCATGTCTGGTGTGGCGGAGATGGCATGCAGATACGCAAAATCACTTCCAATGCCAGCAAGCAAGGCTTTCTTCATTTGTAAAGCTGAGAGTGGATCAATATATAAGTTGGTTGTTGCTTTTCCAAATAGCGTTGCCTGCCATCTCTCGCCAACGCTTTCTATAAACTCATTTATTTCCAGAAAATCAATTATTTCCCATATTTTTTCTTCTGGAAGCATTCCAAGCTGATGAACATAAAATGTTTTTTCCATGAATTGCAGTATTTCATCCCATGTTATGGCGAAATTTGTTGCTATTATCGCCAGTATGTGCATCCTCAATGCAGCTTCATTTGCCAGCTTCGAATAGATTGGCTCGACATCAGCCATGATATAATCATCCCATATCCTCTCCTTCTCCATTTTATTTCTCGCTATAAGAATGGCCTCGCCATATTCATCATATCCCGGTCTGCCAGCTCGACCCATCATCTGCTTTATTTCCATAACAGGGATGGGGCGCATGCCGCCCTCCAGTTCTGAATATCGCCATAAATTTTTTATGATTACTCGGCGGGCGGGAATATTTATGCCAGCTGCAAGCGTTGGTGTGGCGACAATGCATTTTATCATGCCCTTCTTAAAAGATTTTTCAACCGCCTCTCTTGCTCTATTGCTCAATCCAGCATGATGAAATGCTATACCATCCCTTATGCATGATGCGAGTTTTTTGGCGAGCATGTTGTCTTCTTTTTCCACATTTTTTGCTATTTTCTCAAGCTCTTGCTTTTCTTTTTCTTTTAAAAAGTTTGCTGTGATGGAGCGTAACCTTTCAGCATTTGATTGTGCAACGCGCCTTGTATTGACGAATATCAAAGCCTGTCCATTGGATGCAAGAACATCTTCAAGCAATCCCTCTATTCTTGCATTTTTTATCGTTGCCTCACTCCCATCTGGAAAATATATTTTCCTCCCGAAAAGAACACCTTCTTTTAAGGGCACAGGTCGCCAGTTGCTTGCTATCAGCTTTGCATCAAGCCATTCTGCTATCTCATCAGCATTTTTTATCGTTGCAGAAAGCCCTATTATCTGAACATCATGCATTGTTCTAAACCTTGCTATTATCACTTCCAGAGTTGGGCCTCTTGATACATCGTTAAGCAAATGTATCTCATCTGCAACAACAACCTTAACATCATACAGCCATTCAGCATTGTGGCGGAGTAAAGAATCTGCTTTTTCACTTGTGCAAACGACAATATCATATCTTCCAAGATGGCTGCCCTTGCTCTGCAAATCGCCAGTTGAAATCCCGACTTTTATCCCAAGCTCTTCGAAAGCAAGCAAATCTTCGTATTTTTCTCTTGCCAGTGCCTTCAAAGGCACAATATAAATGCTCTTATATCCTTTCAAGGCTGTCTCAACAATCGTTATGTAGGCGACGAGGCTTTTCCCAGCTGCTGTGGGAATGGCAAGGAGAATGTTTTCTCCATTCAAAGCATAGGGCAAGGCTTCTGCCTGCGGAGGATAAAGTTCTTCGATGCCCTTCTTTTTCAAAATTTTTATTATGTCCTCGTTTACGCAAAGCTCTTCAAGTTTCATTTTCCTTCAGTAATTTTTTGATTTTTTCCCTGAATTCTTCTAAATCTCCTTCATTTATTATTACGATATCTGCCATCGCTATAACATCTCCGAGACCCCATGAAAGCTCTCTTTTCTCGCGCTCTTTCATTTTTTCTATGCTTTCTGTATCGTCGGTGCGGCGGCGCCTCGCAATCCTTTCATATCTTATTTTTGGAGATGCATGTATGGCGACGAGAATAAAATTTTTTATATGCTGCCTGAACACCTCCACTTCCTCTATGTTTCTTATTCCATCTATGACAACGATATCCTTTCCTTTCAGCTCTTCTAAACATTTCTTTGCCCATATCTCCTTTCCATGCTTTTTCCTCATCTCATCAGCCAGCCCTCCAAGGTTTTCGTCAGTCAATGCAAGCCCTTTCTTTTTAGCTTCCTTTCTCACAACATCGCCCATTTTAATTACATTTATTCCCATCTCTTCCGCCACCTTCACCGCTTCGCTTTTGCCGGCGCCGGGCATCCCTGTAAATGCTATTGCTTTCATTTCAATTCCACCTTCGAATCAATCACTTTATCTCCCTGTATTTTTTTCACTTCTATAACATTTATCTCTACTCCTTCCTCAACCCTCTTTTCATATTCCTTTTTAATATCTTCCTTTATTCTCTCCTTTTTTTCATCATCATCCATCACCAAGTATATATTTATTTTGTCATAGCTCTCTTGCACAATCTGAAATTGAGAAATTATCCTGCTATTGTGTTTTTCCGTAACTTTTGCAGGTATGCCAGTAAAAGACAAGGGTGGTATTATTTTCCCGCTTGGCATCACAATCGAGTCAGCTTTCCTTCCAGCAATTCTTCCAATCAATGGTGTATTTATTCCACAATCACATTCTTCATCCAATGGAATAATAAAATCATTGAGTCCAT
>JAGGXG010000031.1 GCA_021163175.1 Thermoplasmata archaeon | reverse complement strand
GCAATTTTTAGATATATCCAAGACATAATCAATGATGGTGCCGAATTAAAAACTAAAATTGAAGTTATAATGGGTGATGAGGCTTTAGCATCATATGGGGAGCAAATCACCATCAGAAATTGGAGTGATATTTTTCCGGATGTGGATATACTTTTGGTTGAAAGAGAAAATGATAGGGTGGTGGCTATTTTGTCGTGCAAAACAAGTTTAAGGGAAAGATTAACAGAAACAGCTTTCTGGAAAAGAGAACTCGAGAAAACGAAGGATATGAGAGATATTAAATTAATCTTTGTGACCACGGATAAAGACAATGAACTAAGAACAGAAACAAATCGTTATATCCTCCTGCATGTTGTTGATTATACTTTTATTACAAACCCCCAAAAATACGAGGAATTGATAACAGCATATCAACGCAAATATGGAGACAGAAAAGATTTTAACACACTCCTAAATAAAATTAAGCCAATAGATGAAATGAAGGAATTTCTGGGGCATCTTTGTTAGAGCTATATCTCATAATAATACTCCCCTATTTCTTTTTGCATTCTGTCCAATTTTGAGCCAAGCTTGTTTACTCTCGGCCTGTTACTGTCTTCATCTCTTCTAAAAGTTATTCCCAAATCTTTCAAAAATAGATTCATTCCCTCTCTCAGGCTATAAGGACCCATTCCTATTCCATGCTTGCCTGGCTGTCCAGTGAAAACCATTAAAGCCTGGCTTACCATGTCAATGAAATAAACATCATGCTCAACTACCATTGCGGCTTTGCCCTCCTTTTCCATTATCCTCCTTATCACTTTCGCAGCATTCATTCTTTGTTTTGCATCTAAGTATGCAGAAGGTTCATCAATAAGATAAACATCTGCTTCCATCGAAAGGCACAATGCTATTGCAACCATTTGTAACTCGCCACCAGAAAGGCTTTTTAGCTCTTTGTCAAACAGGTCATGGATGCCAAGAGGTTGCAGAACTTCCTTTTCATATAAAGCATGAAATTTGTCTCTATTTTTTTCAAAAGCTTCTCTTACAATTCCTTCAGAAGCTTTTATGTATTGTGGCTTATAACTAACTTTAATTTTTTTATCAACTTCTCCTTCATCTGGCTCAATAACTCCTGCAAGAATCTTCACAAAAGTTGTTTTTCCTATTCCATTTGGCCCAACTATTCCAATAACTTCTCCTTCATAAATTTCTCCTCCTTTGACTTCAAGCATAAAATCAGAAAATTTTTTCTTTATCCCCTCAAATTTAATCAAAGGCATGCTTTCTGGCTTCTCACGAGGAGGATGCTTCTCAAACTTTATTTCCTCTCCAAACCTAACATTCTCTTCCTTGAGATAACCAGAAAGATATAGATTTATTCCATGCCTCACATTTTTTGCTCCTGCAACAACTCCATACACTCCTTTCTTTCCATAAACTATGTGAATAATGTCAGCAAGAAAATCGAGAATGGCGAGATCATGCTCTATAACAATAACCATTTTTCTTTCCGCAAGCTCCCTTATTTTCTTAGCCATCTCCATCCTGTTTTTTATGTCGAGATATGAAGAAGGCTCATCAAAGAAATATATGTCGGCATCTTTTTCCATCGCAATGGTTATCGCAACTTTCTGCAGCTCGCCGCCAGCCAGCTGGCTTACCTTCCTTCCTTTTATGCTATCGAGCTCTTTTCCCTCGCATTCCATTTCATTCAAAAGCTCTCGAACCGTTCCTTTATAGGAGGCGAGTTTGTCAACATATTGCGGCTTATAGCTTATTTTAATCTCGCCATTTGAAAGCTTTTTAAAATAGTTCGCCAGCTGACTCCCACGCCAGTAATCTATTATTTCATCCCAGGATGGCTCGTTATCCCATCTTCCAAGGTTTGGTTTAAGCTTTCCAGCAAGTATGTTTATAGCTGTTGTTTTTCCAATGCCATTCTCTCCTAAAATACCAACAACTTTTCCCTGTGCAGGCGATGGCAAACGAAAAAGGCGGAACCCATTCTCGCCATACTGATGAACGAGCTCGCTTTCAAGCTCATCTGCAAGATTTTCAATATGTATTGCATTGAAAGGACATTTATGGACGCATATTCCACATCCAACGCAAAGCTCTTCTGACACTACAGGCTTATCATCCTTCATTACAATTGCTTCCACACCGTTTCTTACAGGTGGGCAATATTTAATGCATTCCAAGCTACATTTTTTTGGCTGGCATCTATCCCTATCTATTACCGCTACCCTCATTTTTGAACCACACAACTTTATCCAGAGCATTTATTAAAATTGACGGCTCATCGAACATTGGAATCGAAAGCTCAGCCAGTCTTTCCTTCTGCTCCATAACGAATTTTCCTCCTATGGCGATTGCAACATACAAGGCATTTTTCCTTCTAAAGCCCTCATAAAATTTTTGAAGCGTAGCTGCCAGAGGAGCATCATGAAAAACAAAAATTAATGAAATTATTCCCGCATCGCCAACATTTTCAAGGGCATTTAAATAATCGTTTGCTGTTGCGCTCCCTGTTAAATCAATTAGCTCTGCAAGCTCAAGGTTTTCCTTTTCATCTATCAGGTCGGCTGCCACAACGGCGGGGCCGGCGCCATTCGTTATTATAGCAACCTTGCCATTTTTTGGCATTGGCTGCATACTCATTATCTTTATGATTGAGAAAAGCTCCGCAAAATTATCAACCGTTATTATTCCAAGTTGTCTGCACACTCCTTGAAAAATATCGTAATTTGTTGCCATCGCCCCAGTATGGAGGCGAGCTGCTTTTTTTCCAGCTTCACTCCTTCCTCCCTTCAAAACTATTATTGGTTTTTTGTATCTCCTTTCGAAAAACTGTGGTGAGAAATCTTCTGCATATATTGCTATTATTTCTGTTTCATCATCTTTTTCAAGATATTCAATTAAATCAACTTCATTGACATCGCATTTATTTCCATATGAAACGAATTTCGATACTCCTATGTCTTCCTGAGCAAGCTTTTCAAGCAGTCCTATCCCAAATGTTCCAGATTGGGTTAGAATGGCTACATTCCCACCATCTGGAAGCTGCATATGGCGCTGGAAAAAAGTGTTGAATCCGTTTTTTCCGTTGAAAGTGCCAATGCAATTTGGTCCTATGATTCGTATTCCATATTTTCTCGCCACCTCCACCATTTCCTTTTCTATTTCTTCATTTCCACTTTCTTTGAATCCGCTTGAAATAACAACAACATGCTTTATTCCCTTTTTACCACATTCTTCCATTGCTTTAAGAATCCCCTCTGGAGTTATTGCAATTATGGCGAGATCAATGCTCTCTTTGATATCCAAAACACTTCTGTAGCACTTTATCCCATCTATTTCCTTTCTTGCAGGGTTTACAGGAAAGACTCTCGCCCTTTTTGAAACATTTTTTAATATTTCATAACCTATTTTTCCTTCTTTAGCCGAAGCTCCTATTATTGTAACGCTTTTTGGCTGGAAGAAAGCATCCATTTATTCTTCTCCAAGAACAACAACGTCTTTAACAGACTTTACTGAATCGAAAGGAAATATGAGGTAGCCTTCATCATTCTGGTTATAAAGGCGCGGGTCTATTTTATCAGATGGCTCAACTATCAAATCAACAAGCTTTCCTGTTCTCTCGTCGACGACTATATTTTTTATTATTCCGAGATATAAGCCCTCATTACTCATTACCTTTTTCCCTCTAATTTCATTCTCCATCACTTTCATTTTAATCACTATGAAAATAAAATCTCCTTTTTAAATTTGTGGATAAAATGAGGTTGATGATATGTTAAAGCCCGCCCCCGCATTATAAAAGGAGGTGGGCGAAAATGTTGTATGCAGGTATGGATGTGCATAAGAAGTTTTGTCAGGTCATAGT
>JAGGXG010000009.1 GCA_021163175.1 Thermoplasmata archaeon | reverse complement strand
ACGTTTTCAGTTCAGGTAAATCATCCAATGACTGGAAAATGGACGGCAATAGTTGTGCCATATAAGCAGACAAGCGGGAGCGTTAACTACCATATTACAGCAACGATAAGGACATACAATCCGAAGAGAATAGATGCTGGTTTATCTGCAACCAATGCTGCAGTTATAGCTTCTTTGATGCACGCTCCATTGCTATATGTAAAAGAAGATTCAGTTCCAGAAGCAACATCAAATGCTTTGACAAAGCTTGGTGCAACAAATCTCATATTCGTAAATATAAATAAGGTAAGCTCCGCCACTTTGAGCGGCTCTGTAACAGAATACAATACCATGCAAGACGTTGTGAATGCAATAAAAGCAGACAGCCATTCCGAAAACTTCATAACAATAACATCTTGGGCAACTGGAAAAGGCTATTTTGCACCAGCTGCGATGATAGCTGCTTACCATGGCTCACCGGTATTGAACATAGGCGAGGCGGCAGGCGCATATGATACACTTGATAAAGCAATGGTATGGAGAGAATATGCAGGTTCATGGTATCATGGCTGCCGTTCACTGGGTCATCTACCGCACATGAATGAACCATTTGATTTCTGGAAGGTGTTGCAGGATTTGATAAAGAATAAGAATTTGCCGGGTCCAGGTTTTGATTTGAAGAAGAGATGGTTTACCAGAATACATGATGGAATATATGGAAACATAACAGCAAAATATGGTCTTGACTTAGATGGAAAGGAGGCTTATCTCTTTGTTGCTCCTCGTGATTTCGACATACGAGACTTGGTATGCAGAGCAATGACGGGCAACAACTCATATGCTGGTCATATTCCAATGGTTACGCCAGCCTTAGATGCAGACTTGATATGCCGCGATATATTGTATCCAGCAATAATATTTGCCAATCCAGGAAGAAATGTAACGTGTTCTCAGCTCATGAACTTCCCAGATGGAAGAACATGGACAACAAATGATGGTAAAAGCCATCCAGTATATTCATCTCGTGAAGTTAAAGAAAGCTTTAGCTCGCACGGAAGATTTTATGAAGGCCATTGTATCTTCGAAAACTGGCTCGAGAGAATTAACAATGGCGTATGCATTAACTACTACTCTGGCCATGGAACAGGAGGAAGCGGTGTGTCATTCCAGTACAGAAATGTTGCAGAAGAATTCCCATATGCAGAGTTAAGACATGAAGAGCTAAAGAACTTCAACTGGTGGGATGCATGGCGCGGATACATGTACGATGATAGGCAGGTAAAGAGTCCAAGATGGGGCGGATTCACATGGTACAATTCAGAAGAGCCCAACTTATATGACATTATTCACTTCAAATACATCGATGAATATCTACAAAACTTGCATAGCGAGGTAGAAGCATTCATGTCATGTACAACTGCAGCCCACTTTGGACCAATGATATATCTCGAACATGGAAGTGCACTGTATTATGGAAACGGTGGAACAGGTTTATGCCCGCAAGAAGATTTGCTCGATGATTCATGGATGCACGATGCCCTTGTAAATGGTGAGCCTGTTGGAGAAGCATTCTCCAAATATGTATGGTTGCACCAGCGCGATTATACAACAAAGGATCCAACAGCAATGTATGGAAGCTCATCAATGCAGGTTACAAATGTACAAATGTTCTTTGGAGACCCAACATTGATAATATACAGCCCAGAGTGGCAAGAGCCAACACCAATAGCACCATAATCTTTTCCCTCTTTTTTAAATTTTGATATTTTTCTCAAAACTAGAATTTTTATAATTTTTATATTATTATAAACTAATGAAAAAGATAGATGCATTGCTAGTGTTCCTTCTCTTTTTTCTCATAGCGATATCTGGATGCATTGAAAAATCAGCAAAACATATTCCTCCAAAATGCTCTCTCCATGCTCTTCCTTCTTCCGGTTCTGCTCCTCTTGTTGTTACATTTACATTAAATGCCTCTGATAAAGATGGTTATATTACATTATGGAAATTTGATGCAGATGGGGATGGGCTAATTGACTATAATGGAACAGAGAATGAACTGCCAAAGAAAATATATTATCCATATACCAGAGGAGGTGAGTATTATCCAAAACTTATTGTAATAGATAACGATGGACTTATCAGCAATCGGTCTATTCACATACATGTATGCAAACAGCCTTTATTGAAAGCCAGGCCACTTGAGGGATATGCTCCACTAAAAGTAACAGTCTATGCAAACTTAAGCGATTTAAATTGGAATGTTTCTTATTGGAGCATTGATTTCAATGGGGATGGCATACCAGATTACAGTGGGAAAAATCTTTCCATTAACTTATCCCATACATATCAAAAAGCAGGATTGCATGGAATTGACTTTACAGTTGTGGGAGATTGTGGAGGCATAACAACATCTGTAACCATATATGTTAAAAATAAGGAGGGAAATGTTCCTCCATATTGCAGTCTTGAAGCTATACCTTCATATGGAATTGCCCCCCTCGCTGTGAATTTCTCCATAAAAGGATATGATGGTGATGGCTATATTGTTTCATGGAAACTTGATGTAGAGAACGATGGCATTGCAGAATTCAATGGCTCTGGTAGCTCCGCAAATGAGCAATATACATATGAAAAAGCGGGAACATATATTGCAAATCTTACTGTTACAGACAATAAAGGAGCAACTGGATTTTGTCATTGCAAAATTGTAGTAAATGAAAAAGCCAGCAAAAATCATAAAGCAAGAAAAGAAAATCAGAGTGTTTTAAATTATTTTAAAATTTCTTCTGGTGCATCTGCTATTTTAACCAAAGCTTTCGCTTCCATAAAATGGAGTTTTCCGGGCATGATCAATGAATGCAATCCTTTTCCATACTCGCCATGCAACATATCTTTTAAATAGCCTGCTTTTGCAATTTTTTTATCGTGAGTTATACTAACAACAGCTATAAGCATATCATCTTTTATCACTCCTTCCTTCCTCTTTCCTTCCATCTTTAAAAGCAATTCCATTGCTTCATTCGCTGTCATTGGCATGTCATCAATATCAAGCAGGATGAGGGTATGCAAACCCATTGAAACATTTTCTTTTATGGCATCATAGGGGGAAAGAGGGAAATAGCTGCCATATGGACGGGGTAATGAAACGATTTTCCCAAATTTGTATATTTGCAAGCCAAGCAATGAGGCTGCCGCTGTTACGATGCTAATGCCATTGAAAATTTTTGTTTCTATGCCTTCTTCGATTGCTCTTATACGCAGTTCTACATGCGTTGTTGCCGCCATGGGGTCGCCAGCCGTGATGAATCCAACGTGCATTTTTTTTGCATCCTCTATTATCTCTTTTTCTTCCTCTACGCTTTTTCTTTCAAGAACAATTATTTTCTTTCCCAGGATTTTCTCAAGCTCTTCAATGCTTATGCTCAGCTTACTTGTATAAAACTCACCATACAGTTTATCGCATTTTTTTGCTTCCTCCAAAGCTTCTATGGTAACATCGTAGCCATATAGTCCAACGCCTATGAAAGATAACATAAAAGTATATGCTCTATTTTTATATTAATGATTTCACATGCCATAAAGGTAAGGAAGCAGGAGGCGCAGAAAGTGAAAAAGGAATTAATCAAAAAGGGATTGCTTGTTCCAAATTTAAAGGCAAGGAGAGATGATGAATTTGTTTATTTTCCAGTTTTTGAAAAAAGTGAGTATGGCGAGTTCATAGAAAAGATGGAATTTGAAGAAAAAGAAAAAAGTTATATTGAAATGGCAAGAGAGGAAAAAATAGAAATAAACTCGATTTCAATAGATTTTATAGGGGATATAGCAATAATAAGATTACCTTCTCATTTGATTCAGAAAAAAGAAAAAATTGCTGAAATAATACTCAAAGCCAATAAAAATGTTAGAACAGTTTGCCTTGATATGGGCATCAAAGATGAGTTCAGGATTAGAAAACTTGAAATTATAGCTGGAGAGCCAAAGACTGAGACGATACATAAAGAATATGGAGTTAGAATGATGCTCGATGTCGCCAGAGTTTATTTTTCTCCCCGCCTTGCTACAGAAAGAATGAGAGTTGCAAGAATGATTGGCAACGAAGCCATTGTAATAGATATGTTTGCGGGGGTCGCTCCTTTCAGCCTTTTGATTGCAAAATATTCGAAAGCTAAAAAAATATATGCCATAGATAAAAATCCATATGCTGTAAAATATGCAAGGAAGAATGTTAAACTGAACAAAATGGAAGGGAAAATAGAAGTTATAGAAGGCGACGCACTAGAAGTGATAAAAAGGCTTCCTCACGCAAATCATATCATCATGAATTTGCCACATAAAAGTTTCGAATTTTTGCCTCATGCCATAGAAAAAGGAGATATAATACATTACTACGAGATAATGGAAAGAGGGAAAGAGGAGAAAAGAATTGAGGAAATAAAAAAGGTTTGCAAAGAAAAAGGATGCAAGGTGGCGATAAAAAATTTCCATGTGGTGGGTAGTTATTCGCCAGCAAAAATAAAAGTGGGAATGGATTTATTCATTGGCTAACTCCTCGACATTTTCAATGGCCATTTTTAAAAGCTTTGCAGCGCTTTCGACATCTCTCATGCTTACAACTTCAACGCCAGAGTGCATGTAGCGGGTTGGCACACTGATAACGCCGCTTGGGATGCCTTCTCTTGTAACATGAATCACTGCAGCATCGGTTGTGCCGCCTTCCGCAACTTCAAGCTGATATGGTATGTTATTCTCTATCGCAATATTTTCAAGCCATTTCAGCACGGCAGGATGCGTTATGAGGCCGCGGCCTGCCGCATCTGCTACCGTTATAACAGCGCCGCCATCCACCTTGATGTTTCCATTTTTTATGCCTGGATGATCATCAGCTATTGCAACCTCGCATACAATGGCCACATCTGGAGAAAGGCTGAATGCGGATGTTCTCGCTCCTTTTAAACCAACTTCCTCCTGCACTGTTCCTACTGCATATATGGTGGCGTTTCCATCGTAATTTTTTAAAGCCTGCAACATTACAGCCAGGCCAACTCTGTCATCGAGAGCTTTTCCTGTTATCCTGTCATTTATTAGCTCCTTGGCTTCAACATCCAAACTTATTGGAGTGCCAATCTTTATTCCATACTTTTTTACATCTTCTTTGCTCTTCGCCCCTATATCTATGAACATCTCCTTGCTTTCTATGCCTTTTTTCCTCTCCTCTTCCTTCATTAAATGAGGGGGCTTTGAGCCAATCACTCCATAAACAGGCTCTTTTCCATGAATTATGACGCGAGAGTTCAACAATGTTGCATCATACCATCCTCCAATTTTTGTAAATTTTATGAATCCGTTTTCATCGATGCTCTTCACCATGAGTCCAATCTCGTCCATGTGGGCGGCAATCATTATGCTGGGCTCTTCTCCATGCTTTATTCCAATAACATTTCCAAGCTTGTCTATCCTCAATTCATCAACATGCTCCCTCATTTCTTCCTTCAAAATTTCTCTTATGCTATCCTCATAACCAGAAATTCCATGAGCATTGGCAAGCCTAAACAAAAGCTCTTTCATGCTCTGAAATTTTGTGATGTATTTAAAGTTAGCGAGGAAAGTTGTGTTAACATTACTGCAGTTGCAGTTGCAGCGTAAGCTTTTTAATACCCAAATCCATAGAAAATTGGATGAAGTCCAGCTTTGCAAAATTTCGCTTTAAATCATTTTCGGGAGGTTATGAGAATGAAAATTGTGTGGAATATGTGGTAGGTGAAATCGTGCGATACGCATTAAAAGAAAATTAAAAAAGATAAAATTATTCGAAAACTATAGGTGAGAAAATGCTATACGAAATGAAACAAACAACATTGCCTGGATTAAAAACCCCTGAACAAGAATACTGGGAATTAATTAATGGTAATTATTCTTTTTCAGAAGCAT
>JAGGXG010000006.1 GCA_021163175.1 Thermoplasmata archaeon | reverse complement strand
GTCTGCAGGCTGGAATGAATGATATATATCCATGATGAGTATATCATATGTTGTTCCGAGCAGCTTATCGCAATCTTTTATATGGTAGCTCTCGACGAATGGCAAATTTTCTTCAAGGTATGCAACATACGCAACTTTTCCTTCATATTCTTTCAAAAATTCTCTGATTATTTTGTATGATTCTTCTCTTTCCCCAGATAGAACGATGAGGCGTCGTTCATTATATTTTCTTGCTTCTTCAAGAAGCTCATTGATATGCTGCATTATTTGCATCTTCATTTATAAAGGAAAAGATTCATAAGTTTTTCTGAGGAAGTGGTGTAAAAGATTGCTGATTTATTAAATCTCAATCTCTGCAACAACAGGAGCATGATCAGATGGCTTTGGCTTTGCTCTCATTTCCTTTTCAATAAAGCAATTTTTGAAATTTTTGGCGATTTTATTTGTAGCCCATATGTAATCGATTCTCATTCCAGCGTTTCTTTTAAAAGAATTTGCTCTGTAATCCCACCATGTGTATTGTTTTGCCTCGTTATTAAACATTCTGAAGATGTCAACGAAGCCAATTTCATACAACTTTTTCAATGCTTTTCTTTCTCTCTCGCTAAATCCTATTGAATACTGCAATATATCTGGAGCATATACATCCTTATTTTCCATTGCAACATTGAAATCACCCATGATGATGAGCCTGTCATCCATAAAATCCTTCAAATAATCTGCAAGCTTTTCAATAAATTCTATCTTATATTCATAATATGGAGAGCCAATGTTCCTGCCATGCGGAAAATAAGCATTCAGCAATTTTATTCCCTTTATTTCCACCATCAAAATTCTTTTTTGTCCTCTTTCAATCCAATCAAAATCTCTTTCCACAGAATCAATCTCAAATTTTGAAAGAATTGCAACTCCGTTGTATCCTTTTTCCCCTTTGTAAACGCAATTGAATCCCATATCATTGAATATTTTCTCAGGAAATTTATCATCTTCAACCTTCGTTTCCTGCAAAGCTATGATATCAACGCTTTTCAAAAATTCTTTTAGATGCTCCATCCTCGCATTAAGCGAGTTAACATTCCAAGTGGCGATAAGCATTATCATTAAAGGAGCAGAATTTTATATTGCTTTTCATATACCCATATGAAACTCGTTGTGATAGGCGGCTCCGCCGCCGGCATGGCAGCAGCAGCGAAAGCAAAAAGAGCTGGTGAGGCAGAGGTTATAGTTTTTGAGAGAAGTAAATATGTTTCATATGCACCATGTGGCATTCCATATTACTTCGAGGGGCTGGTTAAGAGCATTGATTCCCTTGTTTACTATACCGCTGACTATTTTAGAGAAAAGAGGGGCATTGATGTAAGGACGGAGCGAACCGTTATAGAAATCGACGAAAGCCATGTTGTTGCCATTGATAAAAATGGAAGGGAGGAGAGAGAAGAGTATGATAGGCTCATGCTTGCGACAGGAGGAAAAGCATTCAAGCCAGATATAGAGGGAATAGATTTGAATGGCATACATACAATAAGATTGCTTGAAGATGGTGAAAAATTGTATAAGGAGGCAAAAAAAGCAGAGAAGATAGGAATAGTTGGTGCTGGATACATTGGAATAGAGATGGCTGAAGCATTTATAAAAATGGGGAAAAAGGTATCTGTTTTTGAAATGATGCCACATGTTATGCCAGGTATGGATGAAGAGATGGCGAGGATAATAGAAAATGAGATGATATCGAAAGGTGTGGACTTGCATTTGAATGAGCCGGTCATCGCTTTCCAGGGAAAAGATAGGGTGGAAAAAATTGTTACTGAAAAAGGAGAATACAACGTTGATATAGCTCTTCTTTCAATTGGTGTGAAGCCAAATGTTGATTTCGCAAAAAAACTCGGACTTAAGCTTGGAAAAACGGGAGCGATAAAAACAAATGAATACATGGAAAGTAGCAGGCCAGGCATATATGCTGCTGGAGACAATGTTGAAACCAAAAATATTGTCACAGGAAAAGAAACCTATGCGCCGCTGGCGCCGGCAGCCAATAAAATGGGGCGGGTGGCTGGAGAAAATGCTGTTGCTGGCAATAGAAAAATTTTTCCAGGCGTTGTTGGGACAGCAATAACGAAATTTTTTGATTTGCATATTGGTAAGACAGGCCTTTCATTGAAAGAAGCTGGCAATGAAGGAGTTGCAGCAGATATAGAGCATGGAACAAGAAGCCATTATTATCCTGGCAATAAAAAAATAAATGTAAGGCTTGTGGCAAGCAAAGACAGCCATCGTATCATTGGAGGGCAGATTGTTGGCAGAGAGGGGGTTGTTGGAAGGATAAATACTCTGGCGGCGATAATAACAGCAAAAATGAAGGCTGAAGAGCTTGCAATGCTTGATATGGCGTATGCGCCACCTTTTGCCCCAGTATGGGATGCATTGATAGTTGCAGCAAATGTGATACAGAGGAAACTGAAATGATTATTTTAAGGGCAATATATTATCTTATAGCTGCGCAAAGTATTTTATTTACGCCATTTTAATTTAATGTGAAAACAAGGCCACGTAAGCTTATTTCAACAGACGAAAGCATTTGCATAAGGTGCAGGGGAACAAAGCTTCTGTGTGGTAAACCGCGATGTCCCATCCTTGTTAAATATTATGCAGCAAGAAAAAATGAAGGACTCATAGATAAAAACATTTATGGCTCTTCTCCGCCCTCCATCTTCGTTGGTCGCCAGGGCTATCCAAAAGTTAGCATTGGACCAATGATTCCTCCTTTGCAGGGAGATACATCATATATGGACACTCCAGAACTATGGCATGATAAAAGCATAGATGATATAGTTGATTTTAGAATGAAGCTCATAAGAGGGAAGCATCGCATTCATGTTACCAATTTGAACGACAAAATTGCTCAGTACACGCAGGAAATAGCCATGGCTTATAAGCCTGTAGAAATGGAAGTGGAATTCGAAAAGAGGCCATCCGGGCACATAGCTTTGTATGATGAGGTTCAGCCACACGGCCCTGCTGCTAAAATAAAAAAGCTATGGCTGGCGAATCCAAAAGTGGATAGAAAGGTGGAAAAGTTGTATTACGATGAGATTAAAGCCAAAGAAGCTATTTTGATGCTTTACAATGAAAAGGTGTTCGTTTCTCAAATACAGAAAGCATTCTCGGCAGGAATATTTGGAATAGAGAAAAAGTTTGTGCCAACAAGATGGAGTATTACTGCTGTGGACAGCATGATTGGAGATGAGCTGGTAAAAGAAGTAAAAAGGCAGCCTTTGATTGACTCGGTTCATGTGTATTACACAAAAAGCCTCGATAATTTATGGGTCATCGTAATGTATCCAAGCAGCTGGGAATACGAGCTTATAGAAGCATGGTATCCTAACACAACATGGAACCCGTTGGGCAAAAAAATAGTAATGTTTGGCGACCATGAGTTTTATAAGGGCAGAAAAACCTATGCTTCCATAGGGGGCTGTTATTACGCTGCTCGCATGGCAGCAGCCGAGCATCTTCGCCGCATGCGCCGCCAGGCAGGCGTTGTTGTGCTGCGTGAGATACATCCTGGCTACATAATGCCAGTTGGCGTGTGGAACGTTCGTGAGAATGTCAGGAGGGCTTTGAAGGGCGATGCCATGAAATTTGATTCTCTGAAAGATGCTTTGCTCTTTGTTTCCTCAATACTTTTCATTCCTATGCGAAGGTGGATAGAGACAAGTGTTTTGCTGCAGAACAGGATAAAGCAGGCAAGGCTGGAGGATTTCTATGAAGTGCAAAAGCGCGCTTAATAAATCACACCTGTATGGCTTGGATTATACAATAAACCCCTATTATGGTTGCTCGCATGCATGCATATATTGCTATGTTCCTTCTTTGATTGGTATAACATATGATGAATTCAGAATGGTGGAGCCAAAGGAGAATATAATAGGGGTGTTGAGAAAGGAAATAAGAAGGAAAAAGCGTGGACTGGTTGGGATTTCTACCGCCACCGACGCCTATCAACCATTGGAGAAGAGATACGAACTCACAAGAAAAATCCTAGAAATATTGCAGATGTATGGTTTTCCTGTAGATGTGCAGACTAAATCAACGCTTGTTTTGAGAGACATCGATATACTAAAAAAATTTGATTATGCAAGCATTGGTATTACAATAACAACTTTAAATGAGGAAATAGCGAGAAAGTGGGAACCTCTCGCTCCACTGCCGCATAAAAGGCTTGAGGCAGCTAAAAAATTGGTGGAGTATGGCATCTATGCTTACATATTCTTTGGACCAATATTTCCATTGATGAAAAGAGAAGAGGCAATATATGCGATGGAGGAATTTATAAATGCAGGAATAAAAGAAATCATAGTTGATAAATTGCATGTTAAGAAAGGAATTGAAGAGAATATAAAAAAGGCATTTCCTCAGGAATATAAAAGAATAATGAGAAATGAAAACTTCAAAATTATTTTGAATGAGATGAAAAAATTTGAAGGAAAGCTTGAGATAAAAATGGCATGGGAATAGCTTAGCAATTGATTATTTTAAAATATGCTCTGTCTGCTGAATTTGCAGATGCGTTGCTGTAGTAAGCAACAACCTCAATGCCATAACTGTATCTTATTCCCATCGCCTCCTCATCCCAGGTGAAAATATATGGTGGGCTGTAAAAAATCTTCTCTGGCTCTAATGCATATTCCTTTCCGTTGATGTAAATCTCCACCCTATCCATTTTTCCGTCTGCTTCCGCACGAATTGTTATTTTTCCTATTATGAACGTCTTTCCTATATATGATATTTCTCTATCGAAAACATAAAGATAGCCTTCTTTTGGTCTCGTTATTTCAATTTTTGG
>JAGGXG010000138.1 GCA_021163175.1 Thermoplasmata archaeon | reverse complement strand
GAAAGGAGAAAGAGGGTTATATGTAAGCTTTGACCACGGATTAACATGGGATTGGATTTACAAAGATAGTGACATGTATCATATAACTCAGGATCCCCTTGATTCTAATATTTACTATGCTGTTGGTAGCGGAACAAATGGTGGTGGGAAAGTTATTAAAATTATAGTTGAAGGAAACAAAATAGAGTTGGAAGAATCAAGGGTATTTTTATTTGATGATTACTTTTATAGCATTGATATACAACAAGGTTTACCTTTAGAGAAAACCTATGCATTTATAGGAACGGAAAAGGGTAGAATATTAAAGATCCCGCTGCTAAAATTAAGGAAATTAAATGTGGCTATCAATTTATATGGAAGCAATAAAAAAATAATACGTGGGTTTAAAGGTACAAGCGCTGTTGTGGTGGTAAATCCTAATAGACCAAATGAAGTATTTGTGGGATTATATAATGGTGGCGTGTATAGAAGCATTAATGCCGGTTTAACTTGGCACAACTATAGCCATGGATTAACATCCAGTGCCATTAACATCTTTGAATTAAAGTTTTCTTCTAATGGGAAGAGACTTTTTGCTGGAACTTTGGGTGGAATTGCTGTATTAGTTAGATAGAGTTGGGGTTAAATAATTTTAAAGAGTTTTTAAAATCCAAATTCCCTCTTTAGTTTATCCAGGTTGCCATCATTTTTTATTTCTTCTCTTATCCTCTCCATAAGGCGATTCATATAACGTATGTTATGAATTGTAGCCAGTCGCATTGCAAGCATTTCCTTTTCTCTATACAAATATGACAGATAATCGAGAGAAAAATTTCTGCATGTATAACAATCGCATTGTTCGTCGATAACGCTTCCTTTTGCCTTCTTCAGTTTTATTGGCCCCTTACTCGTGTATATTGTTCCATGTCTTGCATTTCTTGTTGGAAACGCACTATCGAAAATGTCCACACCATTTTTTACAGCTTCTATTATATCCTCAGGAGAACCAACTCCCATGAGATGACGAGGCTTTTCTTTTGGTAAATTTTTTGTTGTTAGGGCTACTATATGATGCATTTTTTCTTTTGGTTCCCCTATGCTAAGTCCTCCAATTGCAAAGCCAAAAAAGTCCAGTTTTTTAATTTCTTCAATGCATTTGAGGCGTAAATCGTCATATACTCCGCCTTGCAATATTGCAAAATTTTTTTCACCTTGACTCCTTTTCGCCCATTCTATTGTTCTTTTTACAGCTTTAATTGCCCTTTTTCTACTATGGGGATATGGAGGACAGTCATCGAGCATGAATATGAAATCACTTTTCAATGCCTTTTGCACTTCTATACTTTTTTCAGGAGTGAATATTTCTTCCTTTCCGTCCCTTTTGAATACAATGCCATCATCGCTTATCTTTGCTGGAAAATTTTTAATTGACTGAAAGCCTCCGCTATCTGTAAATATTATTCCCTTCCATTTCATGAAATCATGCAATCCATTTTTTACCAAATCGAAAGCTTTCAAATAAATGTGCAATGCGTTCGCTATTATCACACGGCTACCAGCATTCCATGCTTCTTCTGGGAGCAAAGTCTTTATACATCCTTTTGTAGCCACTGGCAGAAAAACAGGGGTTTCAACACTAATGCCATGCGCCTTTAGAATGCCGAGTCTTGCTCCATCCTCATATTCTAATCTGAACATTTTGAAATTAACATTGCATCTCCAAAGCTCAGGAAGCGATAATCTCTTTTCAAAGCTTCTTCGTAAGCTTTCATTATTCTATTTCTGCCAGCAAATGCACTAACAAGAAGTAATGGAGATGACTTTGGCATATGAAAATTTGTTACCATTGCTTTTACAGGAGATTGGAATTTGTAGCCGGGGCGAATGAAAATATCCGTATAGCCATGCATTGGTTTAACAATTCCATTGTGCGAGGAGCTCTCCAGAGCACGCATTACAGTTGTTCCAACTGCTATAACGCCAGCTGCATTATTTATTTTTTCCGCTGCCTCCTCGCTAACATAAAAATATTCTTTTTCCATTTTGTTTTGTTCGATGCGCACAGGCAAAAATGTTGCGAGACCAACGTGCAGGGTTATATAAACAATATCAACACCTTTTCTTTCAATCTTTTTTAATAGCTCCTCCGTGAAATGCAAGCCTGCTGTTGGAGCTGCTATCGATCCTTTCTTTCTTGCATATACGGTCTGATACCATTCATCATCGCCAATTTCCTTCTTTATATATGGCGGCGTCGGCATCCTGCCGAGCCTTTCCCATTCATCGATGCCAATAGGCAGCTCAACGAGGCAGCGGCCGCCCTGCTTGCTTATTATTTTTCCTTCGTAGCCACCAACATAAAATTTTGTTCCTTCCCTGACTTTTCCTCCAACGAGGCATTCATAATACTCGCCCTTCTTTTGAATGAGCAACAATTCAATTTTCCCTCCTGTCTCTTTTCTTCCGTATATTCTTGCTTTTATTACCCTGCTATCATTTAAAACGAGAGCATCGCCTTCATTCAGATACTCCAAAATTTCTTTAAAAATTCTATGCTCAATTCCATCGCATTTCAATACTAAAAGCTTACATTCATCTCTTGGAAAAACTGGCTCCTGAGCGATTTTTTCTCTCGGTAAATCATAATCGAATTCCTCAAGCATTATTTCTTCTTGAGAAATGGCAATCCCTTTTCATTGACTTTAACTTCGTAGCCAGCTGGCAATGGAACAGGCTTTGCATTTTCTGGCTTTTTCTTGCTGAAGAAATATATCTTCTGCTTTCTGTTGCCTCTCAAAACAACTTCCTTTGTATACAATGTATACTCTCCGTGTCTGTATGGCTCCTCCTCCACTGCTTTCCATTCTGGCAGATCTTCTTCTATTTCAATTTCTCCTTCCTCTATGTCTCCTGGTTCCAAAATTTCAATCTCTTCTATCGGCTCCTCTTCCTTTTCTTCCATTATTACTTTAACTTTTGGCTTTAACTCTTCTATCTCCCTTCCTTCTATGGCTTCTATTTCTCCTTCCTTATAACTCCATCTCGGCGTTACATACTCGGAAGTAACAACCCTATTGATGCGCCTGCAAATTGTGCAAAAATATTTTCTCTCTTCTTCTGGAATCCTTTCTTCGCAAATAACGCACGGCATATAGTCAAGCACTTCCCTTAAATGCATCATTTCAATCTCATTTGACATTTTACATATATTGTGGCGTAATTAAAAAAGGTTTTGATGCATTGCAAGTTTTTTTCACATTTCTCGCACAATATATCAGGCTTTGCAATAGCTTCCATAACACTATTGGAAAATTGCATTACACAATAATTTTTGCAATGCGATAAGCCAAAAATGTATCCAACTCCATGAACAACTTCTTTTGGGATGAGTTTTTCTCCTGTTCTGAACGAAGAAACGATTGCTCTGCTTTGCATCGCAACACCAAAAACAAAATTCATTTCTTTGATTGAATTGCATCATACTGCTTCATTCCAAAATTCTTTCTCAAAGCTTTTTCTATTTTTCCGATATCAGGTTTTGTGTAATATATATTTATTTTCATTTTCTCAAAGCCCTGTATATGCAGTAAGCTAAGCCTCCGTAAAAAATTATGCTTCCAATTATTGCCATAGCTATTGCTCCCGCTTCCATTTTCTCCCCATCCATATTGAAATGAGTAGCAATAAAACAACGAGCAGCAAGCCTGCTGAAATGCTCCACGACGGATACTCTTTGTACCCATGTGTTGCAAGCTGAACAAAAGAGGAAAGCAATATGAATGTTAATACAGCTGGAGCAAAAAATTTGAGCATGAAATCAAACCATCTTCCAACCTTTATTTCTGAAGAGAAGTTTGCAAATCCTCTTATTCTCTCCGCTTTGTATATATATCCAAATAAAATGCACTCGAACAAGCCAACGATAACGAGAGCAAAATTGGAAATCGAATAATCGATTATTTCTATCCAGTATAAGCCATTGCCATATGTAAAAATCAAGCCTGCAAAAAAGCCAATAATGCAAATAAGTAAAGTTGCTTTCTCTCTGCTCATTCCAAATTTGGATTTCATCGCTCCACTAATGGATTCAACCATTGAGAAAGCTGAATCAATGCCAAATGTAAGCAATGCAAGGAAGAAAATGACGCCAAAGAAACTTGCGAACGGAATTTTTGATATAGCAGCAGGATAAGTTATGAAAGCCAAGCCTATGCCACCTCTCGCTATTTCCTGCATTGAAGCATTTGTTGTGTAAGAAAGATAGCCAAGTATGCTGAAGACGGCGAAGCCAGCAAGGAAGGCGGTGCCTCCATCTGCGAGAGCTGTAATGAATGCATTGTTTGTTATGTCAGAACCTTCTTTGAGGTGGCTTGCATACAGTATCATTATTCCTTGCGCAAGCGAGAGAGAAAAGAATGTCTGGGCGTAGGCAGCAAGCCACACGGAAGGAGAGAAAATCTCTGAGAAGTCTGGAGAGAGATAAAAATTCAAGCCAATAGATGAGCCGGGCAGCGTTATGCCACGTAAAACCAGAATTAGAAGTAGCAAGGTGGGAAGAGGAACAGTAATGGCGACAACCTTCCCTATCGATTTAACACCTTTGTATAAAATGAGATAGATGGAAGTCCATATAAAAAGCAATGCGAAGAAAATCTGTGGATTCATTTTTCCAAGAACGGAAGGGCTGCTCGTTAAATGAAGGAATTTATCAAAGAAAAATTGAGAAGTATCACTCCCCCATACAAGTCCAAAAGAATGGAATAAATAGCACAGACACCAAGCCATCAAAACAGCGTAGTAAATGGATATGATGAATGCTGAAAAAACACCAAGCCATCCTATCCATTCTTTGCTTGAATCTATGCTTGCAATGGCTGCAGGTGCAGGTTTCCTGAAGATGCTTCCAACAGAAAATTCAGCTATAAGCAATGGAATGCCAACTGTAAACATGGCAACGATGTATGGCAGCAAAAAAGCGCCGCCTCCATTGGCATAGGCAACATAAGGGAAGCGCCATATGTTTCCCAGTCCTACTGCAGAGCCAATTGCAGCCATCAAAAATGCGAAACGAGATTTCCAAGTTTCCACATATGTAAAACATAAAAGTTATTTAAAATTGGTGAAAAAAATGAAAAAAAGAAAAGCATCATCAAGATAACCCATTTTATATATTCTCTAAGGCATAAATGCAAGCCATGAATCGTAAACTTTTTAAACCGTGATAACCTCCCTTGCTCTTTTTAATCAGAAAAGTATTATATGGCTGGGAGAGCATGATAAATTCAAAACCCATAAATACTCTGGGAGAATTAGAAATAAGAAGGGGGAAAATGGAAGAAATCATATTGGGGGAAAATCAACCATGTGTTAAGGATATAGAAGTGAAATTTTCTCCTGTCAAAATGTTGGATGGTAGTGTAAAAATAATGCCCGTAAAAGTGGGCGACGGCTCCATTATAAAATTATTTGACAAAACACCATATCCAGAAAAACCAACAGATGTAGTATGCCCGCATTTCCTTGAGTTAAAATGGGCAAACGGATGTTATTTCAATTGCGCATGGTGTTATCTACAAGGAACATTTAGATTCCGACCCATGAAAAAGAGACCGTATCTTAAAGACATGAATAAAACAATAACACATATACTTGCATTCTTTCATAAGGTAAAAGAACCATATATTCTGAATAGTGGCGAGCTTTCAGATTCATTGGTATTTGAGGCAAACGGTGCTGCTTTATCAACCAACATCGCCCCATTGTTCATACAGCAGAATAAACATAAACTGCTTATAGTTACAAAATCCTCATTTGTTAAAAGATTATTAGATTTACCATCTTCTAAAAACATAATAGTCAGTTTTAGCATAAACGCAAAAAATGTTGCTGCTAGATGGGAAAAGGGAGCACCTTCTGTAGAAAAGCGTTTAGAAGCAGCGAGAGAATTGCAGGAAAAAGGCTTTGAACTAAGGCTTAGAATAGATCCGATGGTGCCAGTTGAAAATTGGAGAGAGCATTACAAACAGCTCCTAATCGATATTTTTGAGACTTACAATCTATCGCCACATCGTATAACTCTTGGCTCCTTGCGAGGATTACAAAGCACTATCAACAATGCATGGGATAAATCCTGGGTGAAATATTTGGATGAAAAATCAAACTGGGGCAAAAGAATCAAGCTGGGAAAGAGACTTGCAATGTATTCATTTGTGAAGAGTTACTTAGAAAGCCATTATGATTATACCAACATTGCATTATGCAAGGAAACCATAGAGGTATGGAACAAGCTGGGAATGGAGTACAGAAAAATAAGGTGCAATTGTGTGAATTAGTAATCCGTTATTCTCCGCATTTTCCCAAGTGTTCTATCTATGCAGTGTTGTACTAAATCCCCAGTAAAATCTTCAAAACGCGCAAGATTTTCTATTATTCCTTTCCATTTCGGATTGGACTGACTACTACAGAAAATTAAATAATAACTATATCCCTTATGCTTTCTACCAGATTTTACAGACCATACTCTTACAAAATCTTTATATTTTTTTATCTGAGCGATGTAAAAATTTTTCACTTTTTCTTCTGTATTAAGTTTTATCCATTCATCCGGTGGAATCCCCAGATATTTAGTTATTTTATCTGTTTTGTTCTCCGTCAAACCCGAACTCCTGTATCTTCCGATCTCCTTGGCAATCAACCTCGCTTGATGCGTGATCAATAAATCTCCTCTTATTTTCAATAATTCTGCCAAAGATGACCACTCCATATCACACTTATAAGGGTCAATAAAGGCAAGATAGTTCTTATAATGTATTCGATTAAGTTCTTTAACAATTTTTAATAGAGCTTTGTTGGCATCCTCCTCATATATTTTGTACCTGCCGCGAATCCATGAGTATTCTTCATATTTTTCCAACAATTTTAGTCTCTTATGTAAAGCCTCTGTGTAGGTTTTCTCGATATCAGCCAGATATATCATGTCGAATTTGCACTCTGCTGTATTCGCAGAATCTATAGCTACAATGGGTGAGCCCACAGTATAGCTACCATTGAGCTTATTTACTCCGCTTCCGGCAAAAACATCAATATATACAACAAACAGGTTGCCATAATATTTATTTTTAAGATTGCCAATTATCCGCAAATACGGTCCAGCAAAGTATGATAGTGCTATTAATTTCAAAGGGGTCCATGGATTAAATTTATTATAAATATCTATTTCACAAAGTTCTTTCATAATGTCTCTTTTATTTTTCATCATGAGAATATCAAGGCGTTTATCAAGATCTTCTAACTTCTTTTTCTTTGCCATACTCCATCCCCAAGTATCATCAATTAATTGATATTAAATATTGCGTTTTTCTTTTTCTAAAATATTGGTAAAGAAAAACAGCATTCAAAATTTATGTAGGAAAATACAAAAAAATTCTGGAAGATATTGATAGAAGAAAGGAAGAAATGAAAGAAGCAATAGGAAGAAAAATAAGATGATTGTAATTGACAAATGTACCTTCAAATGCAAATTTTTGCAAAATGAGATTGCGCGTTGCCCATTAATTTCTCATGCATTCTTTTTCATTTGCTCCAATATTTGGGATTAAAAGAATTGCAACGGTAGCAAAGCAAACACTTTGCCATGATAGTAAATGGCAAGAAAAAGAAAAAAATTTACGGTTGGATACGGATATTTATAAATTAAATAGCCCCGCCAGGATTCGAACCTGGGTCGTGAGGTCTCTCCGAACCCCTTTCTAGGAAGGGTTATAAGGGCGGGTAAGGCGCCCTTATCTCCAGAGCCTCACATGCTTGACCACTACACCACGGGGCTATGTTGGTTATAAATGAAATAATATAAAAAATTATTTCTTGCATGGCATGTTTCCTTTTATGATCCGTATATATGGCATAGGAGGCT